>CAYGKN010000015.1:0-24548 GCA_964350565.1 uncultured Gammaproteobacteria bacterium | reverse complement strand
AAGTGACCTTGCACAAGCAGCGTTTTGTGAAAGATGGGGATAAAACCATCGAACAAGTCTTATTGCAATGCAAAGCGCAAATTCCAGCATTTTTGCGCTTTGAAGTGGGCGAGGGTATTGAAAAAACCGTTGTCGACTTTGCTGAAGAAGTGCGTTCACAAGTCCAAGGTTAGGGGCGGTGACGGATAGGGTTTTATTCAAGCTCAGTGGAGAGCTCTTGGGCTCTCCCTCGGCGCTTTCTGTGGAGCCCGTGGCGCGTCAGTGGGCTGCCAATCATCAAGCTGTAGTTTCTCAAGCCATCGTTTTGGGGGCGGGCAATTGGGTGCGGGGCCGTGATCTCAGTACGGCTGGCGTAGATCCGATGGTGGCCGATAGTGTAGGTATGCTCTCTACGGTATCGAATGGATTATTGTTGCAATCTGCATTGCTGTCGCTGGGTGTGCCTTGTCGATTGTATTCAATGATTGAAGTTTCAGGATTGGCGCTTCGTTATCATCTACAAGAGGCCAGAGCGGCTTTCTTGAGAAAAGAAGTGGTGTTATTAACGGGGGGGACGGGAAATCCTTGTGTCACTACCGATACTGCAGCCGCATTGCGTGCCATTGAGTTGGGGGTGCAGGTGTTGTTCAAAGGTACTCAGGTGGATGGGATTTATACGGCGGATCCACGCCAAAATCCCGATGCCAAACGCTTCAATGCATTGAGTTTTGATGAGGTGATCGATAACGGTTATGAAGTGATGGATGCTTTTGCTTTTCAATTGTGTCGAGATCATCAGCTGCCAATTCGGGTGTTTAACGCCCATGTTCCCAATGCCTTGACATCGGTGTTGGAGGATGAAACGATAGGAACACGAGTGAGTGGGGATTGACGTGGACGAGTGGTATGAAGATGCGAAACATCGCATGCAGCAAGCAGTGAGTGTGCTGCACGATGAACTTTCCAAATTGCGGTCGGGTCGAGCGCATCCGAGTTTATTGGATCAGGTCAAGATCAATTATTACGGTACCGAGACGCCATTAAAGCAGCTGGCGAATGTGACGATAGATGATGCGCGCACTTTAGTGGTGACGCCTTGGGATAAGGGGGCGGTGTCTGCGATTGAGAAAGGGATCATGTTGGCAGACTTAGGCTTAAATCCAGTGACAGCAGGCCAGGTGATTCGTGTGCCTTTGCCGCCACTGACCGAAGAGCGTCGTCGTGGTTTGGTCAAAGTGGTGAAACAAGAAGGCGAAGGAGCGAGAGTCGCGGTGCGCAATGTGCGTCGAGACATCAATCAGCACATTAAAGAATCTTTGAAGGAAAAAATTATCAATGAAGATGATGCCAAGCGTGCAGAGTCTAATATTCAAGAACTCACCAATCGCATGGTTTCAGAGATTGATCAGCTGGTTGCCAACAAAGAAAAAGAGCTCATGATCGTGTGAGTGATGCATTGAAACATGTCGCCATCATCATGGATGGCAATGGTCGTTGGGCACTCCAACGAAATCAGTCTCGCACAGTAGGTCATCGTCACGGCGCTCTTGCTGTTAAAAAAACCGTATTATCTGCACTTTCTCATCGGGTGCCTTATTTGACTTTATTCGCCTTTAGCAGTGAGAACTGGCGTCGGCCTGCCTTAGAAATCAAAAGCCTCTGGCGTTTATTCACTCACTCGCTTCGCCAAGAAACGCATTTTTTGCATGAGCACCAAGTGGCTTTTCGGGTCTTGGGAGATAGAAAATCGTGGTCTGAACCGCTTAGAGAGGCGGTGGAGTTCCTAGAGCGGGGTACTTCCGCTTATAACAACCTACACTTACAGTTGGCCATTGATTATGGTGGGCGTCGGGATATTGCTCAAGCCGCTTCACGGTGTGCACAACTGGGTGACTTTCGTGAGGAAGTATTGGCCTCGCAATTGAGCACCAAAGATTTGCCAGATCCAGATTTATTGATCCGCACCGGTGGCGAGCAGCGTTTGAGTAATTTTTTATTGTTTCAAATGGCCTACACCGAATTGTACTTTGTAGAGCAATACTGGCCAGATTTTGATGAGCAGGCGTTTGCTGATGCGCTTGAGGAATACCAAAAGCGACAGCGTCGTTATGGCGCGGTGGAGCACGTTGCCCCCGCGGTAACCACCTAAAAAATATTCAGCTCCTCATTGTCTGAGTGCTGTTCTTGCGTCTCTTCGTCAGCGGTGGGGTTGGTATATTCATCCGGGGCGTTTTCCTCTCTGAATACTTCGTAGATCCCGGGTTGTTCTTCGTGGGTGAGCAGTCCGGTTTTGGGATCGATGCGCAGAGTCACCAAACCTAATGGGGGGGGAGGGAGTTGGTCTGGCTCATTGGCCAATACCTCTTTCATGAAATGAATCCAAATGGGAAGGGCGGCTTGTGATCCATACTCACCAAGGCTTTGAGGTTTATCAAATCCCACCCAGACAGTGGCTACAACATTGGGGGTAAATCCAGCAAACCAGGCATCGAATTGATCATCGGTGGTTCCTGTTTTTCCTGCAATATCGTGTCGATGCAATTGTTTAGCGGCTCGTGCGGTGCCCTGTGTGATGACATCAGCGAGAGCATGTTGCATGAGATAAGCCACGGCCGGATCGAGTACGCTCTCTGCACTGATTTCATTCACGGCGCAAAGATTCGGGTGGCACGCGGTTAATGGAGAGGCTTGGTAGGCCATCTCTCCTCGCCCATTTAAGATGTGACTGATGAAAAAGGGTTGAATTTTATATCCTCCATTGGCGAGAATCGCGTAGGCGCGTGAGAGTTCTAGGGCAGAGACATTGGCAGCGCCCAAGGCCAAGCTTAGGGTGTGGGGCATTTTGTTGGCTTCAAATCCAAACTTGGAGAGAAAAGCAAGGGTGTTGGGGATCCCCAGTTGATCCAGTAATCGAATGGTGAGCAAATTGCGTGAATGCACCAATCCCTCTTTTAATCGGGTGGGTCCATGGTAGCGATGATTGGCATTCTCGGGTCTCCAAAGTTGACCATCTCCGGTATCATTGATGGCAAAGGGGGCATCATTCACAAGCGTGGCCAAGGTGTAGCCTTGATGGAGTGCTGCAGCATAAATAAAGGGCTTGAAACTCGATCCTGCTTGTCGAAGGGCTTTGGTGGCACGATTGAATTGGCTGCGTGTATAATCAAAACCTCCCACGAGCGCCAAAATAGCCCCATTGCTGGGTTTCATGGCAATCAGTGTGCCTTGCACGTCTACAGGGCTGGTGTTGGTGGCATGATGACGCTCATGATAGGCTTGTAGCCCTTCTCTGAGCGTGCGTTGTGCTTGTTGTTGGGTTTCACTATGGATGGTGGTAAACACTTGCAAACCGGATGTGAATACACGCTCTCCATAATGATTGAGTAAGTATTCTCGCACCATGTCTGAGACATAAGGCGCAGAGAGTTGGATTTTCCGTTCATGATAGGTCGCACTGACAGGGATGGCTTGGGTTTTAACTTTAGTGGCTTCACTGATGTAGCCTTCTTCAGCCATGCGTTCCAAGACATGATTGCGACGTGTGAGCGCGGCTTTGGGGTTGGTGAGTGGATTCAAACGAGAAGGGGCTTTTGGTAGACCTGCAAGCATGGCCATTTGAGCAAGAGTCAGTTCAGAGAGTGATTTGCCATAGTAGGTTTTTGCAGCAGCGGCAATCCCATAGGAACGATGGCCTAAGAAAATTTTATTGAGGTAGAGTTCGAGGATTTTATCCTTGGTGAGTGTGCGCTCAATTTTTATGGCGAGTAATAATTCACGCAATTTGCGAATATACGTTTTTTCTGGAGACAGGTAAAAATTGCGGGCCACCTGCATGGTGATGGTGCTCCCTCCTTGTGCTTTGCTCCCTGTGGAAATGAGCTTTGAGACTGCACGTGCTAATCCACGGATATCAAATCCATAATGCTTGAAAAAACGTTGATCTTCTGTGGAAACAAAGGCATCAATGAGAGGTTTAGGGATTTCTTCTATAGAGACAGGAATACGTTTTTTATGCCCAAACTCTGCCATGAGCAAACCATCTTGAGAATAGACTTTTACTGGGGTTTGCCAGTGTACTGTTTTGAGAGCTTCGACATTCGGTAATTTCCATTCTAAAAAGCCCAGCAGTAGGATCAGTAGTGTCACTAAAGACAGTACCAGACTTAAAAGACCTAAAAAAAATTTCCGGCAACCAGTCCATAGCCGGGGAAGTGCTCGCTGAAAAATAATCACAATTCCAATAGGATTAAGTGTTATTATGGAAAAAAATCTTTAATTAGGCAATTGCCTCACTCTCTCCGTGGTGATAGGCATCATACAATTGGTGAAAGTCTCCCTCAATGCCATTAAATAAGCGCAAAATGCCTTTAAGCAGGGGATGCTTGAGCAAGGAATCACGCATGGGAAAACTATCTTGAATGATTTTTTGAATGGTGGGTGCATCAAAAGACAGTTGTTCTAGAATTTTTTCTGCGTATTGTTGATCTCTAGAGCACTGAACATATTGGCGAGTAAACTCTAAAGCCCAAGGGGCAAAATACGCTTTGAAGCGCTGAGGCATTTGTAAATAAGTGGTTTTAAATACTTCTTGGAAATACACGGCATGTCTGGCCTCATCTTTGAGATGATAAGCGATCATATCATGACAAGCGGTATTGAGGTTTTCACTCTGCAGCAAGAGTTTTAATTCATCTGTGATGGAATTCTCACTCATGCAAGTGACGAAAACGGAAAAAATGGATAGAGCCTCATTGGGTAGAAGATACATGGCCCCTTGCATGGCACGAGCGATGAGGTTATCTTGCTGATAGGGAATAGGAGGGATTTCATTGAGATGGATGAGCTGTTGCTTATAATCTCTAGCGACCAAGGAATGATAAGCTTCATCCATAAAAATGGTCAGCGCACCTTGTCGGAGTTCATGTGAATAATCGATACCAGGAATGGCATTCTCACTCACGCGTTGACACAGTTCACAGACGAGAGACATTTCCAAGTCTGAGATTTCATCCACGAATCGATAAGCAGAAAAGAGCAACACCAAGTGGCGGCGCTCTGGGTGGCGATAGATTAGGGGATGAACAGCCAGAGGTTGATGTAATATGGGATAGGGATCGCCATCGAAACATGCTTTGTTCCCGAACGTTTCGAGCCAGTTCCATTGAAGGATACTGGATTTCTGTTGCCAACGAGTTTTTGGAGAATGGTTCATAATAAAAAGCACATTAATAAGGACGCCCTATCATGTCAGAGGATGTCCTTCGTTGCAAGTTAGCATTGTTCGCGCAGTTGCTTGAGGTAGTCTTTGGGATCATTTTGGACCAATGCTTGACCAATAATAACAGTATCAGCGCCTGCTTTGGCAATATGTTTTATATTCTCGAGACAGACGCCTCCATCTACGGCGATGTCTAAGTGAGAATAGCGCGCTCTGGCTGTCACAATTTTATCTAGTGTCTGTGAGATAAAAGTCTGTCCGCCAAAGCCTGGATTGACGCTCATGAGGAGTAGTCTGTCCAGTAAATGGGCAATGGGTTCGATGAGTGTGAGCGGATCTCCAGGATTGAGGGCTACACCGACCTGTTGATGTGATTTGATTTGCGTGAGGGCGCGGTGAAGGTGAGTGGTGGTGTTGGGGTGAATGGTAACGCGTGTAGCCTTCAGGCAAGCAGGAAGCAGTGGCTCTACAGGAGTGACCATTAGGTGTACATCCAATGGACATTCAGGAAGCATGGCGTTGAGATCATCACAGAGTTTAGGGCCAAAGCTGAGATTGGGGACATAGTGATGATCCATGATGTCTAAATGGAGCTCATCCACACCAGCCGCGATGAGCGCCTGTGCGCGCTCGCCCAAGGTGCACCAAGAGCCTGATAAAAGAGAGGCACTAATTTTCATAAGGAGATTATGGCTGATGAGAGAGGGAAATGCCAGGGGAGCCCTGGGATGGCACCCGCTTTTGAGCTTATCGACGATTTTTGTTAGTCTACCATCAAGTCTAGAAAAAAGAATGATTCATGCGTTTTGCGTTATCCATAGAGTACGATGGCTCTGGTTTTCACGGTTGGCAACAGCAGCCTGGTTTGCGTACGGTAGAGGGGGAGTTGAGTGCTTCTATCGCTCAGGTGGCCAATGAGCCTGTGAAATTGCATTGTGCGGGTCGTACCGACTCCGGCGTACATGCCTTGCACCAAGTGGTGCATTTTGACACCACAGCGGTGCGTGATGAAAAATCTTGGTTTTTAGGTATCAATGCCACATTACCCAAAGACATTGCCTTGCGCTGGGTGCAACCTGTCGCTGAGACTTTCCACGCCAGACACAGTGCACAGTCTAGAACTTACCGCTATTATCTGCAAAATTCAGTATCTAGACCTGCTTTGTGGAATCGCCATGTCGCCTGGCACTATATCCCCTTAGAATTGGCACGCATGCAAGATGCCTTGGGGTTTTTAATGGGAGAGCATGATTTTAGTGCGTATCGTGCACTGGGTTGTCAGGCTCGTTCTCCAATACGCACGATTCATGAGTTAACCCTTATACAGCGCCATCAATGCTTGATGTTGACTTGTCGTGCCAATGGGTTTCTTTATCACATGATTCGCAACATTGTCGGTGTGTTACTGGCCATTGGTTCAGGCAAACGGCCAGCAGTGTGGGCCAAACAAGTATTAGAATCTAAGGATCGCAGTTTGGGAGGCGTGACGGCACCCGCTTGTGGATTGTATTTAGTCGATGTAGAATATCTAGATGTAGAGGGTATTCCTGGTTCATCGTGTCTGGACTGGGATCTATTTGCCAATCCAGGAGGGGAGTGTCAATGATATGGGGTTTGTGTGTATTAATGGCCATGCAATGTCTTTTGGCTGTCTTATTTTATGAATTTCCGCATTTGTGGTTTGCTTTTCTCACTCCACCCTTTCAAGGTATTGTTGCTGCATTTTTAGGGGCTTGGATCTTTGGTCTCTGGAAAACGCCTTCTCCACTCTCGCCGATTGGTGTGGCTCTTTGTAGTGGTATGATCCAAGTACTGTCCTTATTGGCGGTCTATCAAGGCTATTTTAAAGGGTTTGATTTTCACTCCACCACGCAAGCATTGTCACTGGGCGCTGTGGCACTGTTTTTGGGAATGTTTGCTGGAGTATGGGGGTTGCGCCAGGGTGTGCGTATGTCTTCATTGGAAAATTAAAAATAATAGAAAAAAATGCTTTTCAAATGAGCGCACGACGCGTAGAATGGCATTGATGTATTGATTGAAGGGGAATTGGAAATGATGTTTGAAACAGGAGGAGACTTAATGCACACGGCAGTGATTAAGGTAATTGGCGTCGGTGGCGGCGGTGGCAATGCGGTAGAGCATATGCTGCACGAGCGCATCGAAGGGGTAGAATTTATTGTGGCGAACACAGATGCTCAGGCGCTGAAGCACTCCCGATGCCCCAATGTCTTGCAACTGGGTGGGGACATCACCAAGGGGTTGGGTGCAGGGGCAGATCCAGAAGTGGGTCGCAAAGCCGCTGAAGAGGATAAAGAAAAAATCAAAGAACTTTTAAGTGGTGCAGACATGATCTTCATCACGGCTGGCATGGGTGGAGGTACCGGTACAGGAGCGGCTCCCGTGGTGGCGCAATTGGCCAAAGAGTTAGGGATTTTAACGGTGGCTGTTGTTACCAAGCCCTTTACTTTTGAAGGAAAAATGCGTTCTGAAGTGGCCGATAAGGGGTTAAATGACTTGCGTGCCCACGTGGATTCCTTGATTACTATTCCGAATAATAAATTACTGACGGTGTTGGGTAAGAATATCTCTTTATTGAATGCCTTTAAATCCGCCAATAATGTGTTGTTGGGTGCTGTGCAGGGGATTGCAGATCTGATTACGCGCCCGGGTTTGATCAATGTCGATTTTGCCGATGTTAGAGCGGTGATGTCTGAGATGGGTATGGCCATGATGGGCACAGGCTTTGGTTCTGGAGAAAATCGTGCGCGAGATGCTGCAGAGTCTGCAGTGGCTTCTCCTTTGCTAGAAGCGACAGAATTGTCTGATGCCAAAGGGGTGTTGGTGAATATTACTTCTGGTTTGGACATGTCAATCGGAGAATTTGAAGAAGTAGGAGATGTGATTCGAGCGTTTACTTCCGATGATGCCAAAGTTGTGGTGGGTACGGTGATTGATCCTGAATTGGCAGAAGAGATGCGCGTGACGGTGGTGGCGACTGGTTTAAAAGACACCCGAAATTTAAGTGCTCATGCTCAAAAATCCTCACCTGAAAAAGCGAAGAAAGTAGCACCTGCACCGAGTAAGCCTGCTCGTGGAGTATCTAGAGTGGCGTTATCATCAAATACGTCTGAAGATTACTTAGATATCCCTGCGTTTCTGCGTCGAACGGTGGAAGAAGACGAAGACGCTTAATGCTTCAATCTACGCTGGCCAACGCCGTGAGAGCCACAGGCGTTGGTGTGCATTCAGGTCAAGTGGCAAAGTTGATGTTGAGGCCGGCCCCTGAGAATACCGGAATTGTCTTTATCAGGCACGATTTGCCGGGCGCTCCCAGTGTGCTAGCCCATGTCAATCATGTGGTAGATACGCGCATGTGTACCACCTTGGGAGTGGGAGAGGCTACTGTGGCCACTGTGGAGCATTTGCTCTCGGCGCTAGCGGGTCTGGGTATTGATAATGCCTACATCGACATCAATGGACCTGAGGTGCCTGTGATGGATGGCAGTGCTTCACCCTTTGTGTTTTTGATTCAAGCTGCAGGTGTAAAAGTGCAATCTGCTGAGCGTCGAATGATTCGCATTCTTAAGCCTGTGGAAGTGCAAGAGGGAGATCGGATTGCTCGTTTTGAACCTGCAGACGAGAGCCGTTATTCCATGCGCATTGATTTTGCCCATCCTGTGATACGCGCAACAGAGCAAACGATACAATTCACCTTGTCTCATCCTCAGCATTATGCTGTGGCAGTGGCGCGTGCGCGCACTTTTGGCTTTCTCGAAGATTATGAGCGTCTCAAGGCTCAGAAGTTGGCCTTAGGAGGATCTTTGAGCAATGCGGTGATCCTCGACTCTGAATCATTGATCAATCCAGAAGGTTTGCGTTTTGTTGATGAGTTTGTCCGTCATAAGCTCTTGGATGCTATTGGGGATTTGTATTTGCTCGGCGCGCCCGTGTTGGGGCATTTTTATGGGGAAAAATCGGGGCATTATTTAAATTACCTGTTGATGAAAACGTTGCTGAGGCAAGTGGATGCATGGGAGTGGACATTCGCGCCTGCAGAGCGGATGGATGAGCGTGCGTAGCTTGTTTACCTGGTGGTGGCGTCGAGTGCTAGCTCGTGGCTATGACATGGTGGCCATTGCTTTGGCTTGGTTGGTGGCCAATGGGTTATATTTTTCCTCTTCGCCTTTTTCAAATGCCTACTTTTTGAAGACAGGTGCGCTTGTTTTAGTATTGCAATCCCTCTCTTGTGAATATTTTGGATTGTATCGAGGATTGTGGCGTTTTGCATCGATGCCAGATTTGGTACGCATTCTCAAAGCCATGGTTGCAGGAATGCTTCTCTCTGTGGCGTGTTGGTTTTTTCTCAATCGCCAAGAAGGGATCCCACGCTCTGTGTGGGTGATGTATGCCTCCCTCTTGTTGATTTTTCAGTGTGGTGCTCGGTTTTTTTATCGTTGGTTTAAAGACTATCGCTATGTAGAATCGATGGGGAGGCGTGTGATGCTTCTTGGCGCGGGGGTGGCTGGAGAGCAATTGGTGCGTGAATTGCAGCGCTTGCGTCATCTGTATACGGTCGTTGGTGTGGTAGATGATGATTTGAATAAAGTGGGTCGGGAGTTGCATGGTGTGTTGGTGTTTGGTCCCATCTCCAAGCTTGCACAATGGGTGTCTTCCTATGAGATTGATTTGGTATTGATTGCCATTCCCAGTGCCACTGGCGTAGAAATGCGTCGTTTTGTCGAATATTGTCGAGAAGCAGAGGTGGAATATCAAACGCTACCCAGTTTAAGTGCCATTGCCAATGGACACGTAAGAGTGGATGCCTTGCGTCATGTGAGCATTGAAGATTTGTTGGGACGTGATCCGGTGCGTTTAGATTGGGAAGGGATTAGGGCAGCGGTGGAGTCTCGTGTGATTTTAGTCACTGGTGCGGGGGGGTCTATTGGAGGTCAATTGTCTCGTGAGTTGGCCGAGATGGCTCCTTCTCTGTTGTGTTTATTGGATCACAGTGAATATCAGCTCTATGAAATCTCACGTCAGATCAAAGCGTCTTATCCGCATTTGGCGGTTGAGCCTATTTTAGGAAATATAGGTGATGCGGTATTATTGAAACAATGGTTTTCGACCCATGAGGTGCAGTGGGTTTTTCATGCGGCAGCTTATAAACATGTACCTTTGTTGGAATCACAGTTGCCTGTGGCGGTGAAGAATAATGTATTCGGCACTCAAACCTTATTAGAAGCGGCCATTGCTGGTGGCGTGTCTCGTTTTGTGTTTATTTCTTCGGACAAGGCGGTGAGTCCCTGTAATGCGATGGGGCAAACCAAAGCGTTGGCGGAGCGTTATTGTCAGTGGCGCAATGTGCAGGTGCCAATGGAGATCATGGTGGTGCGTTTTGGTAATGTGTTGGGATCTTCTGGTAGTGTGGTGCCCTTATTTTCAGAACAGATTTCCAAAGGCGGGCCGGTGACCATCACGCACCCTGAAGCGACGCGTTATTTTATGACCATCCCAGAGGCTTGCCAATTGATTCTACAAGCAGGGATCAATGGGCAGGGGGGGGAGATTTTTGTTCTGGACATGGGAGAGCCTGTTTCCATTGTGCAATTGGCTAAAGATATGATTCGTTTTGCGGGTTTAAAACCAGATGAAGATATCGCACTGGTGTATACCGGGTTGCGTGCTGGTGAGAAAATCCATGAATCCTTGTATAGTGATGAGGAAATCTTAGCGCCCACCATTCATCCAAAGATTTTTCAGTTGCGCAATAGGCTTCCCGATCTTGCGATTGATCAGGCCTTGATGAATATGAAAAAAGATTATGAGCAGGGAAATTGGGTGGGCTTAACTCAAGAGTTTTTGTCCTGCTTTCCCGTGAAGGAGATTGAACATGAGCATTCGTAAGGCGGTATTTCCTGTGGCGGGTTTGGGTTCTCGTTTTTTGCCGGCAACCAAAGCCACGCCTAAGGAGATGTTGGTGGTGGTGGACAAACCCTTAATTCAGTATGCCGTTGAAGAAGCCATTGCTGCTGGTGTGGAGCAATTGATTTTTGTGACCAGCAGCAGCAAGAGAGCGATCGAAGATCACTTCGATACGAATTATGAATTGGAGTCTCGCTTGCAAACTAAACCTGCATTGCTTTCATTGGTGCAAGATATTCTCCCCAAAGGGGTGAGTGCGGTGTATATTCGCCAATCCGAGCCACTGGGGTTGGGACATGCGGTGTATTGTGCTAAGGATATCGTGGGGGATGAGCCGTTTGCGGTATTGTTGGCAGATGATTTGATTCAAGCGCCTGGGGCGGGTTGTTTATCACAAATGGTCAACGCCTTTAGCAGGGCGCCTTATCCGTTATTGGCGGTCCAATCGGTGAGTCCCGAAGATATTTCTCGTTATGGAGCGATTGGTTTTCACGATGTATGGATGAGTCGCAGTGTCCGTATTGATGCACTGGTTGAAAAGCCTTCTATTGAAGAAGCCCCATCGCAGTTTGGTGTGGTGGGTCGTTATATATTAACACCAGAAATTTTTCAGATATTATCTCGTGCCCAGCCTGGGGTGGGAGGGGAAATTCAATTGACTGATGCGATTTGGCAGCTGGCTCGACAGGTGCCGATTTATGCGCATGCTTTTGAAGGCAAGCGTTATGATTGTGGTGATCCGTTGGGTTTTTTGCAAGCCAGTATTGCCTTGGCATTAGATAATCCGACAATGGGTCCCGGTTTGTCGATCTGGTTGAGAGAATTGACATGCGATGCTACTTCCTCGGTATAGGGGGCACTTTGATGGCAGGCTTGGCCCAGTTGGCCAAAGCCTTAGGTTATGCGGTAGGTGGCTGTGACCATACCCTGTACTCGCCGATGAAAGAAGTGATTGAAGGGACGGGGATTGCCGTTGATGTCGGGTTCGAAGGCCAGGCGCTTTTAGACTTCAAACCCGATGTAGTGATTGTAGGCAATGTGGTGCGTCGCGATTTTTCGGTGGTGGATGTGTTATTTTCTTCGCGCCTGAAGTACATGTCTGCCCCTCAGTGGTTGGCCCAAGAAGTGTTATCGACACGTCGAGTGATAGCCATTTCAGGAACCCATGGTAAGACTACGGTAACGGCATTGTTGGTGCATTTGCTCAAGCAGGCGGGCTTTGATGTGGGGTATTTGTATGCGGGATTATCTGCAGATGGGAGTGCGCAGGCGGCTTTGGGGACTCATGAATGGTTTATTTTAGAGGCGGATGAATATGACAGTGCATTTTTCGATAAGCGGCCGAAATTCATGCATTATTCACCCTGGCGGTTATTGATGAATAATTTAGAATTTGATCACGCCGATATTTATTCCAATCTGGGTGCCATCGAGCAGCAATTTCATTATTTAATGCGCTTGTTGCCCAAAGAGGGGCATGTGGTGGCCAGCAAGGAGGCCAGCATGGATAGGGTATTGGAAAGAGGTGTTTGGTGTCCGGTCACCCGCTTTGGAGCAGCAGAACAGGCCGATTTTGGATTTGAATTGGGGGAGGGAATAGAGGGTTCTCAGGTGGTGCAGGTACGCATGCCCCAAGGTGGGCGGTGGTCTCTGCCGTCTCCACTGTGGGGCGTTCACAATGCCCATAATTTAACAGCAGTGGTGGCATTGCTTTCTACCATGGTGGAGCAGTTGGCGGTGGTGCTTTCGGGGTTGTCTACTTTCCCTGGAGTCTCTCGGCGATTACAGCTTATCGAGCAGAGGGAAGGGGTTTATATTTATGATGATTTTGCCCATCACCCCACTGCGATCGCGGCAGGCATTCAGGCACTCCGGGATGCTCACCCTGATGCTCGGCTTTATGTGTGGTTGCATCCAAAGTCTAATACTTGGAAAGAAGGTGCTCATGATGATGTGTTAACGGAGGTGCTTGCGGGTGCGGATGGGGTGTATGGGGTGCTGCCTTTGCCAGCACCGGTACAACGATTGCAACAGTGGTCAGATTTTTTTGAGAAGGTGGCGTTAAGACCGGGGGATGTGATCGTGTGGATGAGTAATCAGGCGTTTCCTGTTCCTTGTCATTCCCGCGAAAGCGGGAATCTTCCTTGAACAGGTAAGACCCTCGCTTTCGCGAGGGTGACAAGGATGTTGCAAGGCTGATAGCCTCCTTCTTGATCTGTCCATCGCCCCCAGGCAGAATAAAAGGATGAATGTGATTGAACAGCTTAACCAATTATTTGACAATCTACGTGTGCATCTGCCGGTATTACTGGGTTTTTTATCGGTGTTTTGGGGTGTGCATGTGGTGAATATCTTATTGGGGTATCGATTAAATGTTCTGGGGATCCTTCCACGGCATCTCTTGGGATTGCCAGGAATTGTGTGTTCACCGTATTTACATGGGCACAGTAGCCACTTGTTGTTTAACACTGTACCCTTAATTATTCTAGCTGCTATTTTACTTTCTGCAGGCAGTGAGCAATTTTATTTGGCCACAGCCGGTATTCAGCTCATCAGTGGGCTCTTGTTGTGGCTGTTCGGTCGCAAAGGGTTTCATGTGGGTTCGAGCATGTTATTGCTAGGGTATTGGGGGTATTTATTGTGCGCCACCTTTAACCAACCCAGTTTGCCATTGCTGTTATCCAGTGGAGCCATGTTATATTATTTTGGTGGATTGTTGAGTAGTTTTGTGCCCAGCAAGGGAGTGTCTGTTGAGGGTCATGTCTTTGGTTTTGTTGCCGGCATTCTGATGTATTATGGTTTTCCCCAGTGGGTGTGTCTCACGCAGCTGGGCTTGGGTTGGGCATGTTTGCAGTAAAGGAGGAGAGATGGATGTGAATGCAGGTTTAGCAGGAACAGTGGCTGGGAAAACGGCGATTGCTACGGTGGGTCAAGTGGGTTCGGGGCTCATGTATCGGGGTTATGATATTCACGATCTGGCAGAAAAAGCTACCTTTGAAGAAGTGTTTTATTTGTTGATAGGCGATCATTTACCTAATGCAGAAGAATTATCGCACTTCAAACTCAACTGGCAACAGGCCAGAGAGGTGCCAAAACCCTTGTCAGCGTGTTTGAAGCAGGTGCCTTCGACGGCCAATCCCATGGATGTGCTGCGCACAGTGGTGTCCTTTTTAGGGTGTCTGGATAGTATTCATGCGCCCAATCCAGATACAGTGAAGCGTAATGCCATTCAATTACTCGCGCAATTGCCATTGGCTTTATTGGAATGGTTGGGGCATGCGCCACTCTCAAATTCCCCTTCTGGTATCGCTGCTGCATTTTTGACTCAATTATTGGGTAAAGCCCCTTCTTCTCTGGCTCTGAGAGCCTTAGATGTGTCCTTGATTTTATACGCAGAGCATGAATTCAATGCCTCGACATTTGCCGCTAGAGTGACTGCGGCCACCGAATCGGATTTATACTCTGCAATCACGACTGCCATTGGTACACTCAGAGGACCATTACATGGAGGCGCGAATGAGCAAGCCATGGCGTTGATGGAAAGCTTTTCTTCTCCTGAGAATGCAGAGGCGGGCATCATGCAGCGATTGGCGAGAAAAGAAAAAATCATGGGATTTGGGCATCGTGTATATACCAAAAGCGATCCGCGCTCTGACCTCATTAAAAAGTATGCCCAACAGTTGAGTGTGGAGGCGGGAAAAGAGAAGTTATTTGAAGTTGCCAGTCGTATTGAAGCGGTGATGTGGAGAGAGAAAAAACTCTTTCCCAACCTCGATTTTTATAGTGCATTGGCTTATCATTGCTGCGGCATTCCCACCGCATTGTTCACACCCTTGTTTGTATTTTCGAGATTATCGGGTTGGGTGGCGCATATTCTAGAGCAGTGGGGAGACAATCGCTTGATTCGTCCAAGCGCAGCCTATGTCGGCCCTGAATTACAAACGTGGGTTCCACTAGATGAGAGATGAGCGTTATGCTGCGATAGTGGGTGGCGTGAAAGTGGGGGGAGGGGCCCCTGTAGTGGTGCAATCCATGACAGACACGCCTACGGCAGATATTGAGGCGACTGTGGCTCAAGTAAAAGCGCTCCATGAAGCGGGTTCTCAGGTGGTTCGCTTGACCGTCAATGACGATGACGCGGCTGCTGCTCTGCCGCATATTGATGACAAACTGCGCGCACAGGGCGTTGTTGTGCCACTGGTGGGAGACTTTCATTACAATGGCCATCGGCTGTTGCATGCTCATCCCGAATGTGCCAAGCGCTTGGCCAAATATCGCATCAATCCCGGCAATGTAGGTTTTGGTGATAAGCATGATCGCCAATTTGCTGCCATGATAGAAGTGGCTATGGTCAATAACAAGCCGGTACGCATTGGCGTAAATTGGGGTAGTGTGGATCCCACATTGGCATCTTTTTTGATGGATGAGAATGCCAAACAAGCAGAGCCTTTATCGAGTATTGCGTTGATGCAAGAAATTTTAATTCGCTCGGTGTTGGATTCGGCGCGTGCAGCAGAGCGTTTGGGTTTGCCTGCCCATCAAATTTTAGTCTCTTGTAAGGTCTCTGAAGTACGGATGTTGGTGGAGATTTATCAGCAATTGGCGCGCCGTTGTCGTTATGCCTTGCATTTGGGGCTCACAGAAGCGGGGATGGGGGATAGAGGGATCATCGCTTCTAGTGCGGCATTGGCGATTTTATTGCACCAGGGCATTGGGGATACGATTCGCATCTCAATCACGCCAGAACCTGGTCACTCTCGGATTCGAGAAGTGCAAGTTGCTCGTCAATTGTTGCAGAGTTTGGGGTTGGGTCAATTTGAGCCACAGGTGAGCGCTTGTCCAGGTTGTGGTCGCACCAGTAGTGATTTTTACCAACATTTGGCACAATCCACACAAGCTTTTTTGGCCGAGAAAATGCCGCTTTGGCGGGCACAATATCCTGGAGTGGAAGCCCTGAAGCTTGCGGTCATGGGTTGTGTGGTCAATGGTCCTGGAGAATCACAGCATGCCGATATTGGCATTAGTTTGCCAGGAGCTGGAGAAGATCCGGTCGCCGTGGTGTTTGTTGAGGGGAAAAAAGCACATACACTTCGGGGGGCTAACATTGATCAGCAGTATCATGTCATAATAGAAGGCTATGTGAAGCGTCGTTTTTCTAAGGAGTCTATATGAGTGTCGATGACAATGCCGCCAAGGAGTTTGATGCGCTGTTAGCGTCCATTGCAGATTATGCCTTACATCCTCCTGAGTTTTCAGAAGAGGCCAGGAAAACAGCCCGCTTGGCTTTGGCAGATACCTTGGGTTGTGGGGTATTGGCATTATCCTTTGAGGATTGTCGTGCACGGTTGGGGCCTTTGGTTCCAGGAGCCACCTTATCCAAAGGGGCGCGAGTCATTGGGTTGCCTGGAGAGTTTGATCCGATGGAGGCGACGTTCCAGTGGGGTGTGATGAACCGTTGGTTGGATTACAATGACACTTGGTTGGCTGCAGAATGGGGGCATCCTTCGGATAATTTGGCGGCATTGTTGGCCTTAGGAGATTATCTCAATCGTGTGGAGGGTGCCGAGATTGCCATGTCACAACTCTTGGATTATCTGATTCAAGCGTATGAGATCCAAGGCGTGTTGGCATTGAGCAATAGCTTCAATCAAGTTGGGATTGATCATGTGGTCTTGGTGAAGTTGGCTTCAACGGCCATGGCTGCCGTGATGTTGGGCGCCGATCGCGCTCAGTTATTGGCCAGTTTGTCATTGGCCTTTGTGGATGGTCAGAGTTTAAGAACCTATCGTCATGCCCCGAATACGGGTTGGCGCAAGTCTTGGGCGGCGGGAGATGCAGCCTCCAGAGGTGTGAGATTGGCATGGATGGCTACCCGTCGTCATGAGATGGGTTATCCTTCGGTGCTGAGTGTGCCGAAATGGGGTTTTGAGGAGGTGGTGATGAAAGGCCTGCCTTTAACGCTCTCTCAGCCTTTTGGGGATTATGTGATGCGGCATATTCTATTTAAAATTGCCTATCCAGCAGAATTTCATGCACAGACGGCAGTAGAGGCGGCTTTGCAATTGTCTTCAGCTTATGGGGATCGTTTGTCAGAGATTACGCGTATTGAGATAAAAACGCATGAGGCGGCGGTGCGGATCATCAGCAAAACAGGGCCGTTGCACAATCCAGCCGATAGAGATCATTGTTTGCAGTACATGGTTGCTTCTGCATTGTGTCGTGGGAAATTAGAAGCTTCTGATTATTTAGACGAGGCGGCTTCTGATCCGCGTATCGATGCATTGCGGGATAAAATGGTGGTGCAAGAAGTACCGGCTTACACACGAGCTTATTTCTCAGCGAGTGAGCGCGCCATTCCCAATGCATTGCGGTTGTATTTTGCCGACGGCAGCAAGAGTGAAGAAGTAGAAGTGTATTATCCCATTGGGCACGCGAGACGTCGGGAAGAAGGAGTGCCCTTGTTGTGGGAAAAATGTGTGAATAATTTAACGACTTTTTATTCCAAAGATAAGGCACACGCCTTACAGGCGTGTTGCCAGGATGAAGAAAAGATGGGGTTGCCAGTCGATATATGGTTGGAACCATGGTTAGAAATTGCGTTATAGGAGAGATGATGTCTGAAAAAATAAGCTGGGATGTAAAAACCGGTTGGGAGTTTCCCAGTAAGCCGATAATTCCTTTTATCACTGGGGATGGTGTGGGTGTGGATATCACTCCCGTGATGTGCCGTGTGATTGATGAGGCGGTACGCAAAGCCTATGGAAGCAACCGTCAAATTTCTTGGTTAGAGGTGTTTGCTGGAGAGCAGGCAGTTTCTCGTGGTGATCCCAGTGGTCTGCCAGAAGCTACTTTGAATGCCATTCGTGAGTATCGTGTGGCGATCAAGGGGCCATTGACGACCCCTGTAGGTGGAGGTTTTCGTTCATTGAATGTGGCCTTGCGTCAAATTTTGGATTTGTATGTGTGTCTCCGTCCGGTGCGTTACTATGAGGGGACTCCGAGTCCGGTGCGTCATCCAGAGGATGTCGATATGGTGATTTTCAGAGAAAATTCCGAAGACATTTATGCGGGGATTGAGTATGTGGCGGGTTCCAAAGAAGCGGTAGGTTTGATTGAGCATTTGCAAAGTCTAGGGGTCAAAAACATTACTCACCCTCAGAGCACCGGCATTGGTATCAAGCCTGTTTCTCTGCAGGGCAGTGAGCGTTTGATTCGAGATGCCATTGATTATGCTTTCAATCAAGGTCGAGATTCTGTGACATTAGTGCACAAAGGCAACATCATGAAGTTCACAGAAGGGGCTTTCAAAGATTGGGGTTATGCGTTGGCCAAGCGTGAGTTTGATGGTCAGCTTTTGGATGGTGGTCCTTGGTTGGTCTGCAAGCACCCCAAAACCGGGGCAGAAGTTGTCATCAAAGATGTGATTGCCGATGCCTTTTTACAGCAAATTCTTACCCGTCCCAAAGAGTACAGTGTGATTGCCACACTCAATCTAAATGGAGATTATATTTCGGATGCCTTGGCCGCGCAGGTCGGTGGTATTGGTATTGCTCCGGGGGCAAATTTGGGTGAGGGATTGGCATTATTTGAAGCTACGCATGGTACTGCGCCTAAGTATGCTGGTCAAGATAAGGTGAATCCTGGTTCTTTAATTTTGTCTGGGGAAATGATGCTGCGTCATTTGGGTTGGCAGGCGGCGGCTGATTATGTGGTGTCTGGAATGTCTGGAGCCATTGCCGCGAAAACGGTCACTTATGATTTTGCACGGTTAATGGAAGGGGTCACACCAATTTCTTGCTCTGATTTTGGTGAGGCGGTGATTGCTCACATGTCTTCATGATAGAGATTGAGCGCTTAAAAGCTTTGCGCATTGCTGTTGTAGGCGATGTGATGCTAGATGAGTATTGGCATGGAGATTCTCATCGTTTGTCCCCTGAGGCCCCTGTTCCCGTGCTGCAGTTAAGCTCTCGAGATTTGCGTCCTGGTGGTGCAGCCAATGTGGCTTTGAATCTGGCGCATTTGGGAGTAGGTGTGGTATTGTGCGCTGTTGTCGGTGATGATGAGTCTGCAAGAGCCTTAGCAGGCTTGTTGCGAGACACGCAGTTGGATTGTCATTGGGAAATTTCACCGGGTGCGCATACCATTGTAAAACGACGTTTGGTGAGTCGTGGACAGCAGATAGTGAGAGTAGATACTGACAGTCAATTATCTTTCTCAACGCCTCCGCTACATGCACTCAATGGTGCAGATGCATTGCTGCTATCTGATTATGCCAAGGGGGCGCTTTTGGCACCAAAGCCTTTGATTGCAATAGCGAGAGCAGCAGGGATCCCCGTGTTTGTCGATCCCAAAACGCCTACTTTTGAGCCGTATCGCGGAGCGACCTTATTAACCCCCAATCGTTTGGAGTTCGAGCGTGTGGTGGGTGTTTGTCACACCTTAGAAGAAAAAATAGAAAAAGCTTTAGCGTTGATACATGGGCTGGAATTAGAAGCCTTATTGATCACACTGGGTGCGCAGGGGATGTTGTTGGTGTGTGCCGATGGGCATCATGATTATGTGCCTGCTGTTCGTCATGATGTTTTCGATGTGACCGGTGCGGGAGATACAGTCATTGCATTGATGTGTGTCTCTAGAGCGGCGGGTTTGAGTTGGAAAGAATCGTTGCAGCTGGCCAATCAGGCCGCTGGCATTGTGGTTACTCAATTGGGAACGGCGTCGGTGTCGTGGTCAGATTTGCGTAAATCCACAGAATTATTGGGACGTCAAAAAGCCTTGGATGAAATGGCCTTAGCCAAATCTTGTGGAGAGCGCTTGGTGTTCACCAATGGTTGTTTTGATCTCTTGCATGTGGGGCATGTAGAGTCGTTGGAACAGGCGAAGTCTTTTGGCGATCGCTTGGTGGTGGGCATTAATTCTGACGAGAGTGTTCGGCGCTTAAAAGGGGAGACTCGTCCATTTGTTCCATTGGCCGATCGCATGAAGTTGCTCTCGGCATTGTCTTGTGTGGACTGGGTAGTGGATTTTGATGAAGACACTCCAGAACAGTTGATTGAGGCCATCATGCCAGAGGTATTGGTCAAGGGAGAAGATTACGCCATAGAAGAGATTGTTGGTGCACAGCAGGTGCTTTCTGCAGGAGGACGGGTGGAAAGAATACCATTAGTGCCCAATCGCTCGACCACAGGGTTGGTAGAGCGCATTCAAGCGGCTAAGAAAACATTGGAGGTGATATGAGTATTATGATAACGGGTGGAGCCGGTTTTATTGGGAGCCATTTGATTCGTGCACTAAACCGTCTGGGTTATAGTGATATTTTTGTGGTGGATGATTTGACCAATGGTCGCAAGTTTACAAATCTTGTGGGGGCAGGAATATTAGATTATATTGACATCGCTGCCTTTCGGGAGCAGTTGCAATCTCCTCCGTGCACGTTTGATGAGGTGTCGGTGTTGTTTCATTTGGGGGCTTGTACTGACACCACGGAGTGGGATGGTCGCTATATGATGGACATGAATTACCAATCCAGCAAAGAAGTCTTGCAGTTTTGTATGGAGCGTCAGGTACAATTGATTTATGCCTCCAGTGCGGCGGTGTATGGTCTCAATCAGCAAACGGCAGAAGAGCTACGTTATGAGAAGCCTTTAAATGTCTATGGATACTCGAAGTGGTTATTTGATC
Source organism: uncultured Gammaproteobacteria bacterium (assembly GCA_964350565.1). GTDB lineage: Bacteria > Pseudomonadota > Gammaproteobacteria > CAYGKN01 > CAYGKN01 > CAYGKN01. The sequence goes on along the minus strand of CAYGKN010000015.1, from coordinate 3,748 downwards.
AGTATGTGCGTCGAATGCTGTCTTCTGGCACTCAGTTTCCCGTGACCGGATTGCGGTTTTTCAATGTGTATGGGAGAAATGAGCATCACAAAGGCAACATGGCTTCGGTGTTGCATCATTTTCGTCGACAATTGGAATCAGAGGGGGTGTGCCGTTTATTTGGTCCGCCGGAGAATCCGGCAATAGGGGAAGCGTATCGTCGAGACTTTGTGTATGTTGAGGATGTGGTGGATGTTTTATTGTGGTGTTGGCGCCATCAGAGTAAGGGCATTTTTAATGTGGGTACAGGAGAGGCTCAGCCTTTTGAAATTTTTGCACAGGTGTTGATTGAACAGCTTGGAGTGGGCCGAATGGAATATATTCCACTTCCGGAGTCATTGCGAAGTTCATACCAAGCCTTTACTCAAGCAGATTTGTCACGTTTGCGTAAGGCGGGATATTCGAAGCGCTTTACCGACTTAAAAGCAGGGGTGCTCTCGGTATTGAATGGTGCGGATGCATTGATATCCTAGCGATTTTTAAAGAGGGTAAAAAAAAATGCAACTATTCAGCAAATTTACTGCAATTTTGTCACCCCCGCGAAAGCGGGGGGCCATATAGGCTTCAGGGAGATTCCCCCGCTTTCGCGAGGGCAGGCTCCGCGTTCGTGGGCCTAACGCGCATTTGTTATCCCCAAACTTGCTGAATAGTTACAAAAAAATTTAAAATTACCCTTTACGTCTGGAGTTTGTCTTGTTAGAATGGTTCTTCGTAAAGAGTTGATGCATGCGTTGGCTAAAGGGTAGCAGTAGGGCGGCGAAAGTGGCAATACTTAAAACCCATATGGTGCTGTGCATGTAAAAACTCTTTTAAAGTGAGATGGATTTAAGCGTAGCAGAAAAAATTTAAAATATTTGTTGCTTTTTCGTTTTTTATTCCGTATAATTTCTGTTACAAAAAAAATATGTTTTTCACTTGACTTGAAGACTATTTTTTGTTTAAATAAAGACCGTATTTTTGAAAAAATGATTCAACCCATACGTAAGGAGACCTACCATGTTGGTATTAACAAGAAGAATGAATGAAAAGATTTTCATTGGAGACAAGGGCACTATTGAAGTGAGTGTGCTTGGCATTTCTGGGAATCAGGTTCGTTTAGGGATCACAGCGCCTCGGGGCATTCCGGTGCATCGTGAAGAGATTTTCCGTAAAATTAAAACGGAAAGTGGTGCTCGTCCTTTTTTAGATGATGAAGAAGACGACGAATAGTCATCTTTTACACAGCTAAGGTTTGGTGGTGTTTTCTCGACCATCGTTGAGCGATGTACTTCCAATCTTTAGGGCTTATCATTTTCTCTTGGATGAGAATTTCAAGCCAGGGGCTGATGAGAGTTTGTGTTTCGCTATTGAGGCATTGGAAATCACTGAAGCCTGATTGGCGAAGTCCGAGAGACTCTCCGGGGCCACGTATTGCTAAGTCGAGCTCTGCGAGGAGGAATCCGTCTTGATGATCTTGCATGGCCCGAAGTCGTTGTTGGCTTTTCTCGCCGATAGGTGGTGAGTAGAGGAGTATGCAATATCCATTTTCTTGGCCTCTTCCCACTCGTCCGCGCAATTGATGCAATTGTGAGAGTCCAAATCTTTCGCTGTGTTCGATGATCATGAGATTGGCATTGTGAATATCGATTCCCACTTCGATGACGGTGGTGCAGACGAGCAATTGTATCTTTTGGGATAAAAAGGCTTCCATGCGGGCTTGTTTTTCTTTTTCATGCAGGCGACCGTGTAGGAGGCCGATGCGAATGCTGGGTAGGGCTTCGCAGAGTTTCTCGAAGCGTGCTTTGGCTGCTTGTAGATTGAGTTCAGGATTTTCTTCGATGAGTGGGCAGACCCAGTAGGCTTGTTTTCCATTATCACACCATGCTTGGAGTCGTGTTAACAGGGATTCTAGGGGATCATTGGGCAGTATTCGGGTGATGATTTCATTGTGGTGGTGGGGTTTTCGGGTGAGTCGGGTGTGTTGGAATTGGCCGTATTGCAGCAAGGCAAGGGTTCTGGGAATGGGGGTGGCGGTCATGCTGAGTACATGGGGGGCGAGGGGGGATTTTTCTGTGAGTTGTTGGCGTTGGTGTACGCCGAAGCGATGTTGTTCATCGAGCACGACGAGGCCGAGGTTGGCGAATTGCACTTTGTCTTCGAGTAGGGCGTGGGTGCCGATGATTAATGGGGTTTCACCAGATTGTAGGCGTCCATAGCAAAGTGATTTATCTTTGGTATTGCCCATGAGAAGTTCTAGGTGGATCCCCAGCGCTTCCATCCAAGGGGTGAGGGTATTGGCGTGCTGTTGGGCGAGAAGGGCTGTAGGGGCTAAAAATGCGGCTTGGTAGCCATTAGCAATCACTTGGAGGAGGGCTCTCGTGGCCACTACGGTTTTTCCGGTGCCGACATCACCTTGGAGGAGTCGAATCATGGGTTTTGGTGCATTGAGATCTTGCTCGATACTGGTGTGGGCTTGTTGTTGTTCGTTGGTGAGGGTGAATGGCAAAAGCGCAAGGAAGCGTTGATCGAGGGCATGATCGGGGGGGCAGACCGGGGCAGTGTGGGTTTGAGTGAATAGGGGTTGTTGTTGGGTTTTAAAGCCTAGGGCTTCATCGAGAGCGAGTCGGGCCTTGGCGTGGAAAAGGGATTGCTCTAGGGTATGCGCTCGCCATTCGAGAGGTGGTTGATGGAGGTGCTGGAGTGCCTGGGTGAGTGTGGGCAATTGCCATTGTGTTCTTAATTCATCGGAAAGGTATTCGGGGAGAGGGTGTTTGGAGAGCGTCTCGAGGATTTGTTGCATGCAGCGGTGTCTGGTTTTTTGGGTGAGGCCTTCGGTGAGGGGATAGATGGCATAGTAGTTTTGAAGGTGAGGTGGTGGGGGAAAGTGTGGATGGACTTGGTATTCTGGGTGGATGGTACTACAGAGGCGTCCCATGCGAGAGATTTTACCAAATCCCGAGAGGAATAAGCCGGCGCGCAACCGTTGGTGGTGAAAAGAGATTTGATGTAAAAAGAGGAGTTGTAAGCGTCCGGAGTCATCGGCAATATCTACGGTGAGGAGGGGTTTTTTATCTTTTTTGATGACGGTGGAGAGGATACGTCCTCGAAAGAGTTGGGAGGTTTGATGGGTGAGTCGTGCACAGGGGATATATTGGCTGCGATTTTCGTAGCGCAGGGGCAGATGCCAGAGTAAGTCGCGCCAGGTATAGAGTCCCAGCTGCGAGAATTTTTCTAGCGTTTTGGGGCCGATGCCGTTGAGTTGATTAATCGATTGATTCAGGGCCATGGAGGTTGCGTATCCTGTTGACTTGATTCACGAGGCTCAATTGCCGCAAATGTTTGGTGATTTGTTTGAGGTGATTTCCATCTTTGACGCTGAGTAAGAACTCCACGCGTTTGTAGTGGCCATCTTCTTCTTTTACTGTGAGGTTATCGATATTACCGCGTTGGGTAGAGATAACGGAGGCGAGTTTTGCTAGGGCGCCGAGTTCATTGCGGCAGATGATGCAAAGCCGGGTGTGGAATTCTCCTTGGTAATCGTTTTCCCATTCGAGGGGGAAATAATGGGGAGAGTCTTGAGGGAAGGATTTGATGTGTGTACAACGGGAAAAATGAACAAGTATGCGTTGTTGTTTGCGCATTTCACCGACGATGGGTTCGAAGGGGAGTGGGTAGCAGCAAGAAGCAAACTCGATAAAGAGGCCGTCGCTGCCTTTGATGGCCATGGGGG
>CAYGKN010000014.1:3052-27512 GCA_964350565.1 uncultured Gammaproteobacteria bacterium | reverse complement strand
CCCCCCATCTATCTTCTAAGTACATGCACTTGCCTTTTTCTTTAATCTTATCATCATCCATCAATTTAAATTCCTCTTCGGTAACACTTGCATCAAAGGCACTAAAAAACATCACATATAAATAAGCTGGAGTTTTTTCATCCCCTAGAACAGAAAAAAGACAAGACCATAATATCTCTAGCTTTTTAAGCGTCGTTTGAACAGGTTTGAGTTTTTCATCTTGCAGTCCATCCTCTTGGAGGGTTCTCGAAAAAATCCCTGTTAACGATTCATCTTTTTGATCATTATCGAGGCTGAATAATGATGTTTGATAATAAGTTCCTGGATCTAGTATCTCCAGAAACATTCGATTTAAAGGCCTTGCCCAAGGCAAATAACGATTTTTTCGTTGCAATACTTTCCACTGAGTCAATATCGCTAAAAACAAAAATCGATTCTCGACTGCTGACAATACTTTGGATTTATCTGTCAACAGTTTTGAAAGAAACCGTAAAATATAGGCTTCATAGCCATCCACATCATCTAAAGTAAAGAAACCTGATCTTCGAATAAAAGTCTCTTCTGCAATATTGACAAGTTGATCTTGACGAGGGAAATAAGTGTCGTTATACTGAAGATGCTCAATATTTTCTTCTATATATTTTTTTGCATATCGATAAATAATATCTGCATGCAATTCCTCCACATTGTCAATCGAGTGACTAGTAAGCATGCGCTCCATATTTTCTTGCCACTTAAATAATCCCTCTGCTTTTTTTTCAAAATAACTTTTATAAATTACATTCACCAGACTAATGAAAAAAATTAAGGAAATAATCGTCAAAAAAGACGAAGATTGTATCGAGTAAAAAAACTGAATACCCAAACGGCTTGCCAATTTAGGAATAAATCCATGGAGGACCGTCATTAACAGTGCTGCTGAACTGAATAGTGTTGTTAAAAGCAGAATGATGTCATTAGGTGTCAGAAACATCGCAATATCATAACTCTTAAGAAGACTTTCTCTCTGCTTTTTATATCGCAATGGCATGGTTATTTGTTTATCTAGTCGATCTCGATAACGACGAAAGACTGAGTGACCAACATAAAACAATACACAAATAGACACCCAATAAATGGTAGCATCGAGCGTAAAAGCCGCACCCAATCCCAACAGAATTGAAATCATAGCCACACCAAAAGCGGTGCCTTCTAGGGAAGAAAGAAAAAGAAATCCGCTCCAAAAAGCAAAAGTCTCCCCCCAGCTTCTTTTTAACCAAATATCACCTTCGTAAACAGATGACTCTGGACCCTTATTATCCATTCCAGTCATTATTGCCCCCCAACATCTTCAACTTTAAACAATTTTTGAACGAAATTCAAGTCGAGATTGACAAAAAGATTTTTTAAGAAACAGCCAATGGGATTTTTAAGTTCTTGGCATAGGCAAAGGCGGCCCCTTGGGTCCAATCGATTTTCCAGTGTCTTGATTTTTCAAAAATCACAGGATAGTGATTCCCAATCTCTTTACGCAGCAAATAATTACTATATACACCAGCAAAGCAATAGGAAGACATAAAAGGGCTCCAGGCGGTATTTTTCAACAATCCAGACCAATGTGCTCGACATTGAGCCACTTGTGAAGCATCCATCTGAGGATACCAAGCATCTCCCCAATGAAAAAAATCAGCCATATACTGAAAACCTGACAGGGCAACAAAAATTACGTTTTTCTCAGGGCTAGGCGAATACTTTAACCACTTCCATCGACTGCCTATCTCTTCAATGGCATGCAAACAGCGATCATAAGGCCAGTCTTTTCCATCCCAACGCCCCCGCAACGGGCAAGCCTGAAGAAATACTGTCTGCATGCGATCCACCCCGGCCCCCATCTGACTCATGACGTAGAGAGGGTGATTTTTGTCTTCTATCTGCCAGTAAAAGTTCGCCTGTTTTTTGTTGACCGGATAAGCCAATTGTACAGAAGCACCGCCCAACTCAATAATCCCCACCTGGGTGGCCGCATCGTCCCACTGACGGTACGCATCTAACCAAGCAAGAGCTGCTTCATATCTACCCGGCAACGTCCCCACTTTCACCTCTCGATAACCCTTTTCATGCAACACATCACGCAGCCTTTGATAGAGCATATGACTATCCTTTTGACCCACATCTCGCATTCCTGCAGTGGCCAATATCCAAACCGACACTGCATTGGGGTTGACTTCCTTCACCGGTTCCATCAAGACCGTCAACCACTCTTGATAAGCACGCTTATCTTTGTGCAACAAGTGACGTATCGGAAGGGGGAGCTTGTGAGTCTTAAGACAATGCACCTCTTGGCCTTGCACACGATAATGATACAACCTAGAACCAGAACTCCCTGCATCAATAATAAGTAAGTCTGCTGCTGATGCCGTTTTGAGAAAGAAGAGGGAGATAAAAAAGAGGATTAATGAAAAGATCCCCGCTTTCGCGGGGATGACAAAGGTGGAGGGGGTAACAGAGTTCTTCATATCAAGTCAACCAACTCAAATAACGCGCGGCAGCATCCTCTTGCTCGGTAAGCCATGTTGCAGCTTGCTCTTGAATGGGAGCACGAACAGCAGACTCTCGATAAGCAGATAGCGCTTTCACCAGTGTTGTTATTTGTTCATCTTCCAGCATCACACAGCCTCCACGCTCTTTTAGCCCGAGAAATAACCCTTGATTATTTTCGACATGGGGTCCTGTTATCACCATGGCACCGACTGCCACCGCTTCCACAGGACTGTGACCACCAATGTTAGGCAATAAACTGCCTGCCATCAAGACGACATCACTGGCCGCATAGTAAAAAGGCAGCACATCCAACGCATTCACGTAATATACCACATGCTTTTCACAAAGCACTTGTCGTGATGAGTGCGAAACATAACCCCCAGAGGGTAGTAACGCTTCCACCCCAGCAAAACGCGCCGGATGGCGTGGTGCCAAAATTAACAAGGCTTCTGGATAACTTTCTAGAAGCTTTTCGTGTGCACGCAAAATGCATACCTCTTCTCCTTCATGCGTGCAAGAAGCCATCCAAACCCATCGATTCTTCAAGTGAGTTTTTTTCCATTCCAAACCCTCCTGCAATGCCAATTTTTGACTTGGGGAAAAAACATGCCACTGCTTTAATGCCGGCATCATATGGATCTGAGTATCCTTTACGCCCAATGTGAATAGTCGCTCTTTCATCTCTTCTTCACTGATCCCAAATGCACGCACTGCAGACCAATAAGGCTCAAACAACGATTTCCAATCCCGATAACGCAACGCAGAAGTCTGCGAAAGACGCGCACTCACCCAAAATAAGGGCCACCCATGCCTCTGTGCATATCGCAGCAATCCTGGCCAACATTCATTCTCAGTAATGACGATCTTCGACACTTCCCAGCGCTTCGAGCGCCAAAACCAACATGGAGCTAAATCCATCGGAAAATACGCGAGATGAACATCAGGATCTCCAGCATAAGTTGCCTCCAACCATTCTCTGGCCACAGCCGTCACACACGTTAGACACAAAGAATGACCAGCTTTCCTAAGGCCCAACACCAAAGGATACAATGATTTCACCTCTCCCAATGAAGCCCCATGCAGCCAAATACTACTGGAAGCTCTGCTCGAGGTATGGCCTAAACGCTCAGAAAGCCCTTTCCAATAAGCAGGCTCTTTAACGCCTCGATATAGCCATCGCAAAAACCATAATGGCACACTTAAGCACATCAATAACTGATAGAGATAAAAGAAAACAACCGCTTTGAACGCGTGGAAAAAATTCATTCAGAAAGCTTAAACGAAGGGGCGTAGAGATTCAATAGGTCTTGTCACCCCCCGTTCGTAAAAATAACAAAGGCCTTGCACCCCGCGCGCATCTAGGTTCTAATAAAAATCAGGTATTCAACACAGCAAGTTATGCTTCATTGGCCAGATTTTTTAGTCGCTTTTTTTATTATTGCATTACTGGGTTCTGCACTAAGAAAACGTGTAGACATTTATGATCAATTCATCATGGGCGCCAGTGAAGGATTTTCTTTAACCTTCTCTATTCTCCCTCATCTAATGGCCATGATGGTGGCCATTGCCTGGCTCAAAGCCTCCGGCTTTTTTACCTTGCTACTCACCCCACTCTCCCCCCTATTGCACGCCATCCATTTCCCCGCCCCCTTGCTCCCGCTGGCTCTGATTCGGCCCTTTTCAGGACAGGGCGCGAATGCGATTCTAGCACAACTGGCTCATACGTACGGAGGAGATCATCCCATCGCTCGCACAGCCTGCATCATGGTGGGCAGCACAGAAACCACCTTCTATGTATTATTTCTTTATTTCGGCTCGCAAGGCATTCGACACACTCGATACGCCATTCCTGTGGCGCTCGGGGCAGAGTTGGTAGGCATTACCGCCAGCGCACTCATTGGCAACTGCTGGTTTTAAACCTCCGTGCCACCAATGGTTAACTGATCCACTTTTAAACTCGGCTGTCCCACACCCACCGGCACACTTTGGCCCTGTTTACCACACGTCCCAATGCCATCATCAAGCGCCAAATCATTGCCCACCATGCTAATGCGCTCTAAGGCATCTGGTCCATTACCCATTAAAGTAACCCCTTTGATGGGGTGCGTGATCTGACCCTTCTCTATCCAGTAGGCTTCACTGGCCGAAAATACAAATTGCCCTGAAGTAATATCCACTTGCCCACCCGCAAAATTGACGGCATACACCCCTTTATCGACACTGGCTATCATTTCTTCTAGCGTATGAGAACCTGCCAACATGTAGGTGTTCGTCATACGTGGCATTGGTAAGTATGCATAAGACTCTCGACGACCATTTCCTGTAGGCGCGGTTTTCATTAAACGCGCACTTTGCCTATCGTGCATATATCCTTTCAAAATCCCATTTTCAATTAGCGTCGTGCACTGAGTCGGAGTACCTTCATCATCCACATTCAACGATCCCCGCGCTTTTGCAATGGTCCCATCATCCACCACCGTACATAAACTTGATGCAACCTTTTCTCCAACACGGCCTGAGTAAGCAGATGTTCCTTTGCGATTAAAATCTCCCTCCAATCCATGCCCTACCGCTTCATGTAACAATACCCCAGGCCAACCTGATCCCAAAATCACTGGAAACACCCCTGCGGGAGAAGGCTTGGCTTCGAGTTTTACTCTTGCCGTGTGAATACTCTCATTGACCAACTTCTCTAACTTCGAAGGTGCAAGATCCGTATACAAATGGCGTCCACCAACGCCACTATAACCCACTTCACGCCTATCTCCCTTGGCCAATACCACTTGAGCATCTAGGCGAATCAACGGCCGTCTATCCACAATCATTTGACCATCCTGGCGGTAAATGACCACCCACTCATAACGACCCATCAGACTCAATTGAATACTCTCTGCCTCAGGCGCTTTGGCTTGGATCTCCGATTCCAGCTGCTTTAATAACGCCACCTTATCAACATCAGAAAGACTCGAGAGCGGACTCTCTGCCGCATACTGAGGCACGATGGGACTGGGCACTTTGTCATTTTGATAAAGCGCTAGCGCTCCCGTGCCAAACTGCACAATCTGACCGGCCACTTTGGCTGCTTCCAATAAATGCGCCAAACCCAAACGCTGGGTAAAGGCAAAACCACTCTGCTCGCCCTGAACTGCGCGCAATCCAACCCCTTGATCTTGACTATACTGAGCATCACTCACCCGCCCATCTTCCAAAGACCAACGCTCTAAGCTAATCGATTGCAAAAATACATCAGCATCGTCCATATCGCGATGAGACAATGCCGCCATGGTTTTCTCAAGCGCTATGGCACTCAATCCCACAAGGGACAATAACTCACTGGCCAACTGTTGTTCACTCATTTTAACCCCCTCATCTCTCTTTTTAGTATGAAAGAGGTTTACTGAGTCGTCAACGATGAAACCAAAGACCCTCTGCCTTCTTCTAAATCCTGGGGATAACGCAAAAACAGAAATGTCGATCGATTAAAATTCTCTTGAGAAGGTGATTTGAAAAATTGCCACTTAACCTTCACGCCTTTTAATAACTGAGTCGCCGTGAAACCTACCGCCACATACGCAAAAATCGCAAAGAGATGTGAAAGCACTTCACTATCTTCCTCCCAAGCTTTTTGTGTAATCATGGCTCTAAAAATAGGCCCAAAACCTGAGAAAATCGCTTGCGCGAATAATTCTGGATAATGATTTTTGATATATCTGCCCAGTGCACGCGCTTGATATTGGAATCCTTTATTCTCACTCCATAAATTCAAAAACCACAAGGTAAGCCCTCGACAAAATGGCCCTAAAAACATAGCAGAAAGTGCGGAATGACCCAACACTGCAATACCCGCAGATAAGCTTTTTAGCACTTCAATCTCAGTCCCTTCTCTATCTCCCAGCAAATCCGAAGCCGAAGCCCACGCTAATTTCCCAAAGCCCATATTGCCGGCAACCGCCAACAAATACCCAAACAACTCGCCTGTTGCCCCCAAAAGCAATCGACTTTTACTCACACTCCCCTCAACTGCTTTTCCTTGATCTTGAGGAAAGAGTATCTGATACAGACTCCGCATTTCAGATGGGGATTTCCAAGGGGATTCATTTAATCCTCTGACCGCAAGGGCCATTAAACTCCCACGAAAAGCCAAGTGATTTTTTCCACCAAACAAATACCAATGAAAAAAATGAATGGCTTCATAAATACTCACAAAATAAATCGGCGTTAAAATCCCCTCCATCACGCCACGATAAGCAGGGCCTACATCTACTCCTCCTAAAAAAGCAGTGGGATCGGCAGACACCAAACTCACAAACCACAGACTTAGTATCGCAGGAATATGCTTCCAAGATAATTTTGAATAATCGCAATGCCAAAAAAGCTTCAGAGCCTTTTCCAAACCAAAACCCACCACCAAGCAACCAATAAGCGCAGAAGGCGTGGCTAAAATTTTAGCCACATCCGGATCGCTTTGATCCAAACGCTCACTCTCCACAAAGAACAACCAGAATGGCACCCAAGCCAATGACCATGCCAAAGCATTCAGGACCACAGGAAACGGCCGATAACCCGAGAGTGCAGGAAAGCTTTCCCAGGAATCTTCGTCTCCTACTTTTTTTACCTCAACCAGTGGGGTATCCCCCAATGGTTTAAAAGAGGTAATCAACTGATGATTATCATCGTCAGACATACCATAACTCTCCTCAAAATTCGGGCTATTGTCCTCGTATTTCAGAAAAAAATCAAGGAACTTTTGATTGCTTTTTTGTCATCTTGTTAATTTTTTTCATTCATGGGAGAATCTGTTATCACATTCAAGGATATTTTGTGCCTACTTTTGGTCTTTTTCGTTTAATTACCCTCATTCTGGGCAACATGATCGGATCGGGTATTTTATTGCTCCCTGCCACATTGGCTCCATTGGGACGCTATGGTCTGTGGAGCTATGGAATCTCCTGTGCACTAGCCATCGCCTTGGCTCTAGTATTCGCCTTATTATCTCGTCAGTACCCACTGATTGGTGGACCCTATACCTACTGCCGATTGGCTTTTGGAGAACGCAGCGGGGCCCTATGTGCACTGCTCTACTGGTTGGGCACCATCATTGGCAATGCAGCAACCATTGCAGCAGGAACGGCCTATCTCAGCGGATGGTTTCCTGCACTGAATCATCCACACACCGCTTTTTATATCAATATCGCAGTGCTGTGGCTGCTCACCGCCATTAATGTAGCAGACTTGGGCACCATGGCTATCATCCAAGTTATAGGAACCTTGTTGCAGCTACTACCCCTTATCGCCATGCCTCTAATCTGGATGTTACATGGACCTTGGCACTGGCCGAATCCAGAACCGCTCACCCCCATCACAGCCAGCAGTGCCCTTGCTCATGGCACACTACTCACCTTCTGGGCCTTCATTGGTTTGGAGTCTGCCACCATTCCCGCAGATGCGACCACCAAACCTCAACGAACCATCGCCCTGGCTACACTCCTGGGCACTGGCATTGGGGCCTTGTGCTATTTACTCAATTCCGCCGCTCTCTTTAGTCTCATCCCTCTCTCAGCGCTTCACCACAGCCAAGCCCCCTTTGCACTCGGCTTTGCTCCCTTTATTCCGCATAGTCTTCCTCTCATGTCTTTGATCGGGGCAGTATCTTGTTTCATCAGCGCCCTAGGTTGGATACTGCTACAGGGGCAAATTCCACTGGCCGTGGCACAGCAAGGCTGGCTACCAAAACTCTTTTTGTTCCAACATAAAAAACAAACTCCAGCCCTTGCTCTCATCGCCTCTTCTGCCGTTATTCACTGCTTATTGTGGGGATTATCGAACAACAGCTTGGTGCACTTATTCGAGAGGTTGATCGAATTCTCTACCGGTACGTTTATTCTCGTATATTTTTGGATTGTCCTGGCCGCATTCAAACTCAAGTCATGGAAAAATCAATAAAAATAAAAAATATTTCCCCTCTATCTATTTTTGTGAAATGCGCTAATATAGAAATGGCCCTACCGCTATGGTAGGCTTCATTTCCTAGTAGGAGACACTTTTATGAAAGCAGTCATTTTAAGTACTGTAACCTTGGTCGCGCTGAGTTTGAATACCATATCTATGGCTCACCCTCAATTTACGCTGACCGCTCACCATGGCATCATTCACACGGATGACTCCACAAATAATAACAATACGGATAATCAAAGCACTTCAAGCGATGAGTCGGATAACAATGCCTCCAATGACAACAATGGAGACCAAACCTACATGCCAACTCCAGACGAATCTTCTGAAGATTCCGACGAATAAACTCAACGGGGGGTGCACTTCGTGCTCCCCTATTTCCCTATAAAAAAATCGGAGAGGGCGGGATTCGAACCCGCGTGAGAAGAAGACTCCTCCATCCGATTTCGAGTCGGCGCCGTTATGGCCACTTCGGTACCCCTCCCCTTAAGCGGGTGATGGGAATCGAACCCACGTATTCAGCTTGGGAAGCTGATGTTCTACCATTGAACTACACCCGCATCAGGACATGCTACTGTGAATTGAGGAAATTGGCAAACCGTTTCACTCCGCACCTACCGTGTTATCAGCGGGGGTCTAGATTCCCGCTTTCGCGGGAATGACAGGGAAGCGGGAATGACAGGGAAGCGGGAATGACAGAGAACTTCATAAAAATAGCCTCTCTCTTTTCCTCACTCTCACTTCTTCCTTTTTACATAACGCATTAAACGTTTTTTGCTGCGTTCTTGGCGTGGAGTCAGCGTATTCACCTGGCCGGCAAAAGGATTGTGATCCGATCGGCACTCCCATTGAATCCCCATGCCTTCCAATTGGAAATGCGCTCGAAAAGTATTGGTCAAATAACGCAAATAATCTGCAGGCAGTGCTTCGGTCTGTTTACCATGCACCAAAATCTTTAGCGGATAACGAGACACCACATGCGCATAACGCAACTTCACGCGTCGACCCTTCACCATCACCGGCGGATGGGCCGCTTGTGCAGACAATAACATCTCAGTTAACTCTGCATTACTCAACGGTTGATGCAAACGCTCAATTCCCAACTGCACCCTTTTCAGGAGTCCTTTGATACCTTTTCCGGTTTTGGCACTGATCCACACCACAGGCCACTGCCCCACAAAACGCGCCTGCAGCGACCAAGCATTCATAAATTCTTCTCGATAATCATTGGCGACCAAGTCCGCCTTGTTGCACACTAAAATCACGACCCCAATGCGCTCACACATCTTTGAGAATAAGGCCACATCTTGAGTGCTGGGCAAGCGACTGCCATCGAGCAATAACAACCCCACATCGACTTTTGTAAGTAAATCCCAAGCGTGCTGAGTCGAAAAACGTTCCACCACATCCGGAATACGCCGGGCAATTCCTGGGGTATCCAATAATTCAAAACTAAAATCCTCAGTCTCGACCCGCTCGGCAATCACATCTCGCGTAGTTCCAGGCTCATTAAATACGGTAACCCGCTCTCGCCCCAATAAGGCATTGTACAATGTCGACTTGCCTACATTCGGTTGCCCCATTACCACCACACGAGGCAAGGAAGAGACTGCTTCTACTACAGACTCCATACGGCCTTCTTGCGCCAATAAAGCTTGTAATTCTGGAAATCCACGTCGATGTGCGGCTGAAGTCCAAATCACTGGCCAACCAAGGACTAACCATTGCGCTTGCAACGTGTCCCTATCCCGAGCCTTATCACTGTGATTGAGCAGTATTGTAATGGGAACCCCCGTTCGCCTTAACCAATCCGCCCAAGCTTCATCCACCAATGTCGGCTCAATGGAACCATCCACTACCCAACAAATGTGCTGAGAGGCACGAATCGCTTCCTCAGAGTGTATAAACACCGCCCGAGACAATGCCTCACCTTGAAAATCAAAACCACCCGTATCTAGCAATTCCACACCATAGTCAGGTAAGAGACGCGCTAACCAATCTCTCGTCACACCAGGAGCATCATGCTCTAAAGCATAACGCTGACCAATGAGCCAATTGAATAAGGTCGACTTGCCTACATTGGGTCGACCTACCAACACAACTTTTGGGATCTCCACCTCAAGGCTCTCCTAAGACCGCCAAAATCTCCCGCTGCACCTCTTCGATATCACCGACCCCATCCACCGCATAATAATGCAAATGCCGAGATTGATGTTTCTGATAATGAGCGACCAGTGGCTTGGTCTGCTGATGATAAACTTCGAGACGCTTTCGAATGGTTTCTTCTTTATCGTCTTCACGCTGAATCAACGCCTCACCCGTGAGATCATCACGCCCTTCACGCTGGGGGGGGTGATACAATGCATGATACGTTCTGCCAGAAGCAGGATGGACTCGACGACCACTCAAACGCTCCACAATGCTGTCATCTGGAACCAGCAATTCTAATACCGTATCGATGGATACCTTGGCTTTTTCTAATGCCTTGGCCTGCTCTAGCGTGCGAGGAAAACCATCTAACACAAAACCCATCACACAGTCTCTAGCAGATAACCTATCTTTGACCAAGGTAATCATGGTGCTATCAGGCACCAACTGACCAGACTTCATAATGGCTTGCACCTGAGAACCCAACTCACTACCCGATTTAACCGCCTGACGCAGCATATCGCCCGTGGAAATATGCGGCATCCCAAAATGCTTGGATATCCATTGGGCCTGCGTGCCCTTTCCCGCACCAGGCGGCCCTAAAATCATTAAACGCATATGCACTCCAAATAGTATTATTCTAACACAGCTTTGGGCAATGGAAAGGTCACATTTTCTTCAACACCATGAGTCTCTATCACTGAACGTGCTCCCAGCTCTCTCAAGCGGGCCACCAAATCTTGCACCAATACCTCTGGAGCAGAAGCCCCTGCACTAACACCCACACAATTAACCCCAGAAAGCCATTGGACATTGAGCATACCAGGCTCTTCAATCAAGTAGGCCGCCTTCCCAACACGTAGAGCCAATTCACAAAGACGATTCGAATTCGAGCTATTCTTAGCGCCCACCACCAAAATCAATTCACAAGCCTCTAACATCTCCAACACGGCCTGCTGGCGATTCTGAGTGGCATAACAAATATCATCGCGCTTAGGGCCCTGAATCTCAGGGAAACACCCTTTTAATTTTTCAATGATCTGCTCGGTATCAAACACCGATAACGTCGTTTGAGTCACATAATGCAATTTCTTAGGATTTTTGATAACCAGCCGCTCGACATCCTCACAAGACTCCACCAAATAAATGCCACCCTTTAGCGACTGATAATGCCCCAACGTACCCGCCACCTCGGGGTGACCTGCATGCCCAATCAAAACACATTCTTCATCCAGTCGACTGGCTTTAATCACCTCCATATGCACTTTTGTCACCAAAGGACAGGTCGCATCAATGGCCATCAAACCGCGTTCTTCGGCAGCTGCTTTCACTCCAGGAGAAACACCATGTGCACTGAAGATAATCACCCCTCCCTTTTGCACATCATTCACACTGTTCACAAAGACCGCACCCATTTTTCGCAAACGCTCCACCACATGGCGATTGTGCACCACTTCATGACGCACATAAATCGGCGCTCCCAAATTTTCAATGGCCCTTTCTACAATCGTAATGGCCCTATCCACTCCCGCACAAAAACCACGGGGATTTGCTAAGATCACTTCAAATTCATGTATCGACACGTCGCCTCTCTCCCCACCACCACAAAAACACGCCAATGCATAAACTCATGTCTGCCACATTAAAAATAGGCCAATACCACTCGCGGTAATATACCATGATAAAATCAACCACATATCCCAAGCGAATGCGATCCAAGACGTTACCCAATGCCCCTGCCGCAATTGCAGCTGTTGCTAGTGCCTGGAACGTATTCAAACGCTCAAACACCAATAAATGCCACAGCAAAAAAGCCACGACCAATAAGGCCAATGCAATCAATACCCCCATCATGATTTCAGGAGAGTTCCTCAAAAAACCAAAAGCAATTCCCCGATTGTGTGTGAGCACAAAACGCAAGCCACTAAACACCGGTAGGGGTTGGGTGAGGTGTGTAACCGCCCAATATTTACTGGCCTGATCGAGTCCCAACAATAAGAGAATGAATAACAAACACCACCACTTCTTAGACATATTGACGGGGCACTCCCTCTGCTTCTCGAATATGTACCACACAACGTGCACACAGCTGTGGATCGTCGGGATCCGCACCTACACTCTCTTGGTAATGCCAACAACGCACGCACTTGTCCGCCTGCATGGGGTAGAGCACCACAAACAACCCAGGGAGTAATTCCACAGCCTCCGCTGGAGGGGGCTCAATAGAGAATGTCGCTTCACTCAACATCAACAACCACGATAACTCTACTCCCAAAGGCGAAAGCATGTCTTTCCAATAGCCATCTACATAAAACACGGCTCCTGCCGCTAAAGAACTTCCGATCAAACCGCGCCGGCGATAATCTTCTAAGAGGGGTTGTATGTGCCCTCTTAAAGCCAAATACTCCGACCAATACTCAGACAAAGGCACTTCCATATGCGGCCAATCGGCCCATGTCGACAAATGCACCGAAGACTCTTGAACACCGACTAAATAAGACCACATTTCATCACTGGTGAAGGATAAAATCGGTGCACACCAACGCACCAACGCATGCGCCAAATAATACTGTGCTGTTTGCAGAGAACGACGCGCGCGCGCATTCGCCGGCAAGGTATACTGGCGGTCTTTGGTCACATCCAAATAAAAGGCCCCTAATGTTTCTGTGCAAAAATGCAAAATACTTTTAGCCACTCGATGCATTTGATAGGCATCATAGTCGACCTGGATCTGTCGCTGCACCTCACGCGCCTGCTCTAGAATATAGGCATCCAATGCCACCCATTGCGACGGCGCCAGCAAATGCACTTCTGGATCGAAATCCGATAAATTCGCCAACAAATAACGCATCGTATTGCGAATGCGACGATAGGCATCCCGCGCTCTAGCAAACACTTCGTCAGAAACCGTTTGCTCATCTTGATAATTCGCGCTCGCTGCCATCCAGCGCAACACATCCGCACCATCTTTTTCAAAAATCTGAGAGGGCGGTATGGTGTTGCCTTTGGACTTTGACATCTTATAACCCTGAGCATCCACCGTATATCCATGTGTCAACACCCCTTTATAAGGCGCTTGAGATTTTCCCATTGCCATGGCACTGATCAGAGACGATTGAAACCAACCACGATGTTGATCACTACCCTCTAGATATAAATCAGCAACCTCTTCAAGTTCATCACGCTGCTCTAACACCGCCATGTGGCTCACACCAGAATCAAACCACACATCTAACGTACCCTGAACCTTTTCATAGTCTGCACCCTGCTCTCCCATTAAATCTTGAACAGAGAATTGCGCCCAAGCAGATAACCCCTCTTGTTCAATCGCATCCGCCACACGCTGCATAATTTCAACCATATTCGACGGCAACTCACCCGTTTGACGATGGCGCAACAAACACAAGGGCACCCCCCAGCGACGCTGCCTGGAAATGCACCAGTCTGGACGCCCCTCTAACATCGAACGCAGACGCGTCTCTCCCGATTTGGGATAGAAATTCACATGCTCTAGCGCATGCATCAACGAAGATTGTAATGCTGAAACCCCAATAAACCACTGCGCTGTGGCCCGATAAATCAAAGGCGTTTTATGCCGCCAACACAATGGATAACTGTGATTCAAAGGTTCTTGGTGCAATAACACCTCTTTCTCCATCAACCAACCCAAAATGCTCGCTTCAGCTTTGTGAATATGCACGCCTGCCAATTCGGAAACCGCATCGGTGTAGCAACCTCTATCATCAATGGGCTGATAGAGGGGCAAATGATAAGACTGACCCAATTGAAAATCATCCGGACCATGAGCCGGTGCTGTATGCACCAAACCCGTACCCGCATCGGTAGTTACATGCTCGCCAAAAATAATGGGTACCGTGCGCTCTTGCCAAGGATGAGAGACATACCATTGATGCAAACTATGTCCTCGCACCTTGCCAATGATTTTCGCCTCACTCCAACCTAAGCGCGCAGTCACTTGAGTCCACAGAGGAGCCGCCACCAAAATTACTTTTTTTGGCCCCTGCAACCAGACATACTCTAAATCCGGATGAAGCGCCACCGCTTCATTCGCCGGCAATGTCCAAGGGGTAGTCGTCCAAATCGCCACAGCCGCATCAGCAGGTAAGTCCGGAAATGCCGCCTGCCAACGCGGATCAGCCAATGGAAAAGCCACATCAATAGCCTTGGACTCTTTATCTCCATACTCCACTTCTGCCTCAGCCAATGCAGAACGACAAGATAAGCACCAATGCACGGGTTTAAAGCCTTTCTTTAAATGCCCTGTTTTCACAATACGCGAGAGCGCTCGAACAATATTCGCCTCATACTCTGGAGCCAGTGTTAAATAAGGATGCTTCCAATCTCCCAACACTCCCAAACGAATAAAACTTTCTGCTTGATGGGCAATCTGCTCATTGGCATAATCGCGACACGCGGCAAGGAATACTTCTGTATCCGCTTTTTCGGAAGATTTGAGTTTCTTTTCCACCACCAACTCAATCGGCAAACCGTGCGCATCCCAACCGGGCACATAAGGTGCATCAAAACCCGACAACGTCTTGGCCTTTACAATGATATCTTTCCAAATTTTATTGAGCGCATGCCCCATGTGAATTTCCCCATTCGCATAAGGCGGACCATCGTGAAGAATAAATTTTTTCGCCCCTGCACGCGCTGTTCGAATCTGACCATATAAATCGATTTTCCGCCAATGCGCCAAACGCGCAGGCTCCTGCTTGGCCAAACCCGCCCTCATGGGAAACTCGGTATTGGGTAAGTTTAAGGTGTGCTTGTAATCTGACATATCTCCCCCAGCAATGTTCTACTATACGAGAGGATGAGGAATTTGACAAATTCCAAAAATCAGATTAACTAAGTATTGAGACTTCTCCATGGATTGGGAGCATACATGTACTCATCACGCTTTTCATACCCCGCTGCTGGCCTCACGTTTTCATCTCTGCCTTTTATAGCCAGCTTCTCCACTCCCTTATTCCTCCTGCTCTTCAATCAACAACTATCCGATTGGTGGTGGGTCTGTAGTTTTGCCCTGTTCACCTTCCCCTTCTTGAGCTTTCTTTGGACCTCCCAGCAAGCAAGGACTGTAGCACTCAAGGAAAGCAATGTCATAGATTTTGACTTTAATGATTCTTCCATTCTTATTGTGGTCATGACTGCCTTTTTAACCCTCCCGCTGGCATTACTCAACCTCATACTCTCCCGCCCACAAGCGCTTTCTCCCCTCTCAACCCTCATGGCTTGGGGGATCACACTGCTCTCAGGGGTGGCCGCTTTAGGCAGTCTGTTCATTGCGCTTTGCACGGTGTATCAGACCTCCAAAGAGATTTATGAGGCGCCTCAAAAAAACTAGAAAAAATTCACAAAACTGACTAGAATCAGTATAATAAAGATTTTACAAAGGGATAACCATGTTGGACGCCAAACTCACTCTGCCCAATGGAGAATCGCTAGTACTACCACTCGTCGAAAGTTCAGCGGGACCTGGTACACTAGATATTTCTCAATTGGCCAAATCTGGTTACTACACGCTGGATCCAGGCTTTATGTCTACCGCCTCTTGCACCTCTAAAATCACTTACATCGATGGGGAAAAAGGAGAGTTGTGTTATCGCGGTTATCGGGTTGAAGAAGTGGCAGAAATACGTGAGTTTCTGGATGTCTGTTATTTACTATTCTACGGGGAATTGCCTGATGCCACAGCCAGCGCACAATACACCAAACGCGTCTCCCAGCACACTTTAGTCCATGAGCAAATGGTGCATTTTTTTCGTGGATTCCGACGAGATGCGCACCCCATGGCCATTATGGTCGGTGTGGTGGGTGCACTCTCTTCCTTTTATCATGAGGGCTTAGATCCCCACGACGCCAGCGCACGTGAGCATGCGGCCATTCGGCTTGTCGCAAAAATGCCCACTCTGGCGGCCATGTGTTACAAATATGCGGTGGGACAGGCTTTTGTCTATCCTCAAAATCATTTGGGTTATTCAGAGAATTTCCTGCACATGATGTTCTCACTGCCCACAGAGCCTTATGAAGTCTCTCCCGTGATTGCTCAGGCATTGGATGATATTCTCATTTTGCACGCTGATCATGAACAAAATGCCTCCACTTCCACCGTTCGCCTTGCGGGTTCAACTGGTGCAAATCCTTTTGCTTGCATTGCCTCTGGAATTGCGGCCCTTTGGGGGCCTGCGCATGGGGGTGCGAATGAAGCTTGCTTGAATATGCTGGAAGACATCGGTACGGTAGAGAACATTCCGGCTTATCTGGAAAAAGCCAAAGATAAGAATGATCCTTTCCGACTCATGGGCTTTGGGCATCGAGTCTATAAAAATTATGATCCTCGTGCCAAGGTGATGAGCAAGACCTGCCACAGCGTCTTAGATGCCCTCAATATCCATGATCCTCTCTTAGAAATTGCTAGAAAACTCGAAGAAATCGCCCTCTCTGATCCGTATTTTATCGAGAAAAAACTCTATCCCAACGTGGATTTTTACTCTGGGATCACCCTCAGAGCCATGGGGATCCCAAAGAGCATGTTCACGGTGATTTTTGCCATGGCGCGCACCATAGGTTGGATCAGTCATTGGCATGAAATGCTCAGCGAGAATAACCATCGCATTGGACGGCCCAGGCAGTCTTATCAGGGCCAAGCCAGGAGAGAAATTTCTGCAGATCTTTGACGAGGCCACTGGAAAGTTTTTATAATAGGGACACTTAACCGTCATCAGGATGAATTATGCCTAACGCATCTGAATTAATTTTAGATTCCGAACATCGCATTTATCACTTAAAACTCCGCCCAGAAGAACTGGCCTCTACCATTATTTTAGTCGGCGATCCAAATCGCGTCCCTCTGGTCTCTCGGCACTTTGACACCATCACCACAAAAGCAGCTCATCGAGAATTTGTGACCCACACCGGCACTCTGGGATCTTTACCATTGAGCGTGATCGGCACTGGCATTGGTACCGACAATATCGATATTGTCATCAATGAATGCGATGCCCTCCACAATTATCACTTCGATTCCAGAACCCCAAAAAACTCTGTTCAATCCCTCACCTTCATTCGCTTAGGCACAGCAGGTGGATTGACGCCGGATGTAGAAATTGATGATATTGTTTTTTCACGCTACGCCATTGGATTGGATAATTTACTCCATTATTACCGTGACTATCAGCCCATAGCACCCTTACAAGCAGCCTGGGAATCGCAGCACTATCCCTCTGCCTATTCCACTCAAGCGATAGAACACCCTTTATTACAGTTCTCTGCTAAGACAGGAATCACTCTGACCGCTCCTGGATTCTACGGCCCACAAGGTCGGTGTTTGCGGGCCCCATTGCGTCATCCAGACTGGCTGGATGCATTAAAGCAATTTACTTTTGATAATCACCACATCACCAATTTAGAAATGGAGACCGCCGGCATCTACGGATTATCCAGCATTTTGGGTCATTATTGTTACTCTCTGAGTGCCATCGTCGCACATCGGCATCATGGCACTTTTTCTACTCAATCCGATCGCGCCATCGCGCATTTGATAGAAGTCGCCTTAGATGAAATGGCCTCAAAATTGGGTCGTGCAGTGGCTTAGAAGCCAGAATGCTCTACACTAAAAATAACACACCCAACCATGCTGAGGATCTGTGAAGCTACAGCTTCAACAACAATTATCATTGAGCTTAACACCACAGCTCACACAAGCGATTCGATTGCTGCAATTGCCCAGCATAGAATTGTGCCAAGAAATCGATACCATGGCACAAAGCAATCCTCTACTTGAAGTGGAGTGGCCACAAGAACCAGAGCCTGTGACCCGTAGAACGCTTCCTCAGAGCATCGAACTCCCTGAGCGTGCAAAACCCATTACCTTGAGAGAAGCGCTGCACCATCAACTCTCGCTGATATCTTCTTCTCTGCATCCGCTGCTAGAAACCTTGATAGATGGCCTCGATGAACGAGGTTATTTACTCACTTCTTTAGAAGATTGTGTGAAACAATATCCCCAATACCCCCTAACTCATTGGGAAAAGGCACTTTGCATCTTGCAATCTTTTGAGCCCAATGGGGTGGGTGCCAGAAATTTGCCTGAATGTTGGACGCTACAATTGCGTGAATGTAGAGATCCCCTCTCCCAACTGGCACTGACCATCATTGAAGAAGAATTCGTTGCACTCACCAAAAGAAAAGCTTCTTATTTACAAAAAAAATACGGTCTAGATACTGAACAATACGGCAATATTCTCAAACGCATTCAGCATTTGGACCCCGCTCCAGGTTATCAGTATGCAAAAGCAGATAGTGATTATCTACAAGTGGATGTCTGGGTGTCTCGGATTGGGGAAGAATGGGTGGTTCAGCTCAACCCAACTCAGATCCCCAAAATCTCTATCAATGAAACGTATCGGCATCTTCTTCAAAGCGCACCTAACAATCGACAATATCTACAACAGCACTTACAAGAAGCCAAGTGGCTCATCCGAAGCATTCAAAGTCGCAATCAAACCTTATTGGCAACGGCTAAATATCTTTTCACCATCCAAGCCCCTTTTCTGGAAAAAGGGGCCATTGCCATGCAACCTTTAAATCTTGCACAAGTTGCTGAACAGGTGGGCTGTCATGAATCCACTATTTCTCGAGTCACCACCCAAAAATTTGCACAAACTCCACATGGCGTATTTGAGTTAAAATACTTTTTCTCCAATTCTGTGAGTGCACAAAGTGGCCATACCCACTCAGGCACTGCGATTCGTGCACGCATTGAACAAATCATTGAAGGAGAAAATTCTCAAAAACCCTTTAGCGATGCCAAAATAGCTGATATCCTAACGGAGGAAGGTATCGATATTGCCAGGCGAACCGTAGCAAAGTACAGAGAGAGTCTGAACATTCCCTCGTCCAGCGAGCGTCGATTCCCCAGTAAATAGGAGGATTTATGCAAGTCATTCATACAGGTAGGCATTTCACAGTCACCGATGGACTACGTGAGCACGTGGAAAAACACTTACCCCAGGTAGAGCGTTATTCCAACCATATAGATGAGTTACAGCTGACATACCGCGTTGAACACATCACGCACTATGTTGATGCCAAAGTCATCGTTCCACATCAACCGCCCATCATTACTCAAGCAGAAGATAAAGACATGTATGTGGCCATTGATAAATTGTTTGCCACACTCAATACCCTATTGAGAAAAGTGCACGATAAGCACAGTGGGCATCGAGAATAGTCTTGACTGGATTGCGAATGCCTGAGCGCAAAGAAACCCTTCATGGCGTCATGGTGGTCGTTCTGGGTAAAGGGGTATTTATTGCTGGAGAAAGTGGTGTGGGTAAAAGTGAAATTGCCCTGAGCCTCTTGCAGCGCCACCATCAATTGGTCGCGGATGATGCCGTAGAAATTCACCGGAATGAGCATGATAAACTCATTGGGAGGGCGCCGGCTTTACTCAAAGGCTTTTTAGAGATCCGAGGATTGGGAATTTTAGATGTCCCTAAATTATTTGGTGAAAATGCTTGTGCTGACTCGCATTCTTTGGATTTATGCATCACCGTCTCCCCCATGGATGCCAATCGGTTGCATTCACTCGATAGACTCAATGGAGAATACAGTCAAAGACGTTTCCTCGATATTGATATCCCCAATATTATTCTCCCCATTACCCCGGCACGGAGTCCTGCAGTATTGCTAGAGACAGCAGTAGCCAATCAACAATTACGAGAGTCAGGTTATTCTGCTGTTGATGCCTTTATTGCACGGCATCAAGCCCACATGCGAGACTCCTCATGAAAATCACCATCATCAGTGGCCGATCTGGAGCAGGAAAATCTGTCTGTCTGCGCTTTTTAGAGGACTGCGGATATTATTGCATTGATAATCTTCCATTGAGCATGCTGCATCATTTACCCAATGAATTACCGGATGTTGAGAGGGCTGCAATTAGCATTGATGCTAGAAATCTCCAACAAATTTCTGCTCAAGATCTCTCGCAATGGTTAAATTATTGGCATGACTCTCATGAGATTGAGTTATGGTTTTTAGATGCGCGTGATGAAGTCTTAATTCGTCGTTTTCGACAAACGCATCGCCAACATCCCTTACAACAATTGCATGGTAATCTAGAACCTGCCTTACATGCTGAAAGTGAGCTCCTTTCGCCTCTGATGGAACACTGCACCCACTATATCGACACCAGTGATTATCACATGCCTGCTCTGCAAGCCCATTTACAACAACGTTTAGCTGCAAGCACAAAAGGCAGTTTACAGGTGCATCTCATGTCATTCGGTTACAAACATGGTCTGCCCGCTGATGCTGATTTTATTTTTGATGCGCGTTGGTTACCCAATCCTTATTGGCAGGAAGAGTTACGTGCTTATACCGGATTAGATGCGTGTATCCAATCCTTTTTAGCCGATGAGCCTTACAGTCAGTTTCTAATCTCTACGATTGAGCAGATCATCGAGCAGCTCATGATTGCCGATCAATCCTCCAAGCGTTTTAGTTGCAATATCGCGATTGGTTGCACAGGGGGGCAACATCGTTCCGTATTTATTGTGGATACCTTGCTCAAAAATCTAGGCACGCATCAAACCTTACAAGTGTCTGCCATACACCGAGATTTGATATGACCACTTGGATTTTACTCGTCACGCACCCACAAATCGGCAAAGCCATGGCTAGCGTCATCGGGCAAGTGTTCTCACCACTACCCTTACCTTTACTGGCCTTTGATGCACCGATGGATGGCAATCATGATCAATGCAATGCAGAAATAGAAAAAGCCTTGTCAGACATTCACCCCATTGGACACATTCTTATGCTCACCGATATTGAAGGCGCCACTCCATCAAATGTAGCCAGTCGTTTGTGTGCGCATTATCCTATTGATTTAATTAGTGGATTGAATTTACCCATGCTCTTTAAACTCATGAATTATCCCAATGCCAAACCGAGTGAATTGGTTGATATGGCATTGGCAGGGGCCCAATCGGGCATCAAACATCACAAGGGAATCTATTGCCATGCTCGAAAAAGAACTGATGATTGTGAATAAATTGGGTTTGCATGCCAGAGCGGCAGCAAAGTTTGTAGCCACCGCGGGTCGTTTTTCTTCGAAAATCACGGTGCGCCGTGCTCAACAAGAAGTGAATGGGAAAAGCATTATGGGGATTATGGCATTGGCGGCTACACAACAAACTTTATTGCATCTTATCGTGGAGGGAGAAGATGAGGATGAAGCCTTCAAAGCCATTGTAGAATTAATCAATAACAAATTCGAAG
Organism: uncultured Gammaproteobacteria bacterium; assembly: GCA_964350565.1. Classification (GTDB taxonomy): domain Bacteria; phylum Pseudomonadota; class Gammaproteobacteria; order CAYGKN01; family CAYGKN01; genus CAYGKN01. The sequence goes on along the minus strand of CAYGKN010000014.1, from coordinate 5,579 downwards.
AGGACGAGTAATGTTAAAACGACTCACAGGACTCGTATATCTGTTTTGCTTTCAGTGTTGTTTCTCTACTACGATCGAAAAAAACCTAGTCCATTTTGCCAATGCTCACCTTGGAAAACCTTACTTATCTGATGCATTGGGTGAGGGAAGAATCGGCCGTTTTAGTCAACGTCCACGTTTTCGTTTGGATGCCTTTGACTGCCAAAGTTATGTGGAAACGGTTATGGCCCAAGCGCTGGCATTACTCAAGAATCAGTCTCCCCAGTATGTGATTGACCGACTGCGTTATGGCAATGAACATCCTGCTTTTGAAAATCGCCATCATTTTTTTAGCCCTCAATGGTTAGGGAGTAATGGCCGTTATTTAGATGCATTACAAGATAATCTTGCTCAGATTCAGAGTTTGAATTTAGGTCGCATTGCAGAGACGTACATCAAGCCCAAAGCCTGGTACTATCATCTCACCACCAAGCAATTACACTTAAACCCACCACTAACGGGTCTAGCTGCACAAATGCGTTTGAATCAATTGCGAAGACTGGGAGATAGCCAACCCAATATGATCCTTGACCGCTTACCCTATTTAGACATCGACACCCTCTTGGAAATGAAAGAATCTACTTTCGCAAACTATCTTCCACAGATCACCTTGGTAGTTTTCGTGCGACCCAACTGGGATCTCCTCGAGCGCTTAGGCACACACTTAAATGTCTCTCATGTGGGTTGGCTCATCAAAGAGCAGCAAAAACTCTGGCTCTATCATGCCTCAGAAACCGGCAATGTCACTAAAATTCGCCTGTGGGATTACCTGAAACGCTTTGAACAACATCCCACACTCAAGGGAATTGCGCTGTATGGGATTAAACCTGCTTAACCCGTAACAACAATTTCATAACCCATTACGAAAACGCTTGCGAGAGGCTCACAAAACATGTTAACTTGGGTAAATCCATTAAAAATATAGGCCTTGTGATGAGTTATGAATTGCCTCCCTTACCTTATGAAAAAGACGCACTGGCCCCTCATATTTCTCCAGAGACATTGGAGTACCATTATGGGAAGCACCACAAGTCCTATGTAGATAATCTCAACCGTCTACTAGAAAATGAGGCCACCATGCCTCTAGAGGCTTTGATCAAAACCGCCCAGGGTGGAATTTTTAATAATGCCGCACAAATTTGGAATCATACTTTCTACTGGCACTGTCTCGCTCCGAATGGCGGAGGAGAACCCACAGGTGCTTTGGCAGAAGCGATTCGAGAAACCTTTGGTGACTTCAATAACTTCAAAGAACAATTCACCAAAACGGCGCTCACCACTTTTGGTTCTGGTTGGGCATGGCTCACCAAAACCCCCGAGGGACAATTGAGCATTGTGAGCACCAGCAATGCCGATAATCCTCTGGTTCAAAACCATACTCCGCTGCTGACTTGCGATGTGTGGGAACATGCGTACTACATTGATTATCGCAATGTGCGCCCCAATTACGTGAATGCTTTTTGGGCATTGGTCAATTGGGATTTTGTTAATGACAATTTAAGTCGTAGTTGATTATGGCAGCTCGTACATTGACTCAACCTTCTCCCCCTCAAGCTTCTCGCTCTTCTCGTGTTCGTCAAGCCAGATTGTGCTTTGAACAACCTCTGGATGAAAATATTCGCTTGGCTCTTCGTCTAGAAGCCCTTTTTCAGAGACTCTCTACTCTGATTTACCGAGAAGAAGAGTTTTCTCATCACAATGCCACCTTAAATTTGCAAGAATCTTTGACCCTTATCGAGCGCTTTGATATCAAATCAAAGCTCATTTTGCCATTGCTCAAGCACATGAAACAAGCCTTTACCCATATGCAACGTCTCGCTCACGTCGATCAAAGCAGCATCGTGGAGATCTTATCAAAAATCAATGATTTTTATCAGTATTGGTTATCCGATGTGGGTAAGATTCAATTGCCCTTTCCTCTTCAGCATTTTATGCAAATGCTCCCCACTCAGCACAGTGCTTGTGAAATTTATCTGTCACAACAATCACCACGCTACCATTATTGGCTACAGCAACCGGCTCATCGCCGCCAACAAGATTTACAACAATTTTTTCAAGTACTTTCCCCCCTTCATGAAACCCTATCCACACTACTCCAACTCATTCGACAAAGTGCCACCCCACAATCCGTTGAAACCGAAGGTGGCTATTGTCAAATAAATCTTGCACAAAGTCCTAAGATCCCCTATCTGGTTCAAGTGCAAATTGATCCTCAACTGGGTTGTGTACCGGAAATTAGCGCCAACAAACACCGCTTGTGTATCCGCTTGCGCAATGCCAATGCCAACCAAGCATCTTCTGCTTATGCGAAAGATATCACTTTAGCGATTGGGATTGGAGGGTTTTAGGGCCGGGCGTTGTAACACCCATGCCCAGTCACCGTGCCCAACTGTCACCCTCGCCCAGCCTTGTCACCCACGCGTACGCGGGGGTCCAGATTCCCGCATGCGCGGGAATGACAAGGGGGCTCGCGGGAATGACAAGGGGG
>CAYGKN010000014.1:0-3042 GCA_964350565.1 uncultured Gammaproteobacteria bacterium | reverse complement strand
CGCGGAGAGGTGCATCCGCGTCCGGGCCCAGCGGGCTCGCGGACAGGAGGCGGGGCGCGCGGAAATGACAGGGGGCGCGCGGAAATGAACAGCACTCCCTAATCATCCTTTCTCAATTCCACCAATTGCTTCAGTTCCTCACTATTCATTTCTGTGATCCAGCTCCCTCCACCGGAGAGAACAATGTCTGCTAGTTCTTTCTTGCTATTAAGCATTTCATCGATACGTTCTTCAAAGGTATTGCTGGAGATAAAGCGATGCACCATGACATTTTTATCCTGCCCAATGCGGTAAGCCCTATCAGTAGCTTGAGCTTCTACAGCAGGATTCCACCATAAATCATAATGAATCACATGATTGGCTTTTGTTAAATTCAAACCGGTCCCACCGGCTTTGAGGGAGACCACCAAAGTTTTCCATTTGGGATCTTCTTGAAACCCATTCACAATTTCATCTCGCTTTTTGAGAGACAACCCCCCATGTAAAAAGGGCACTTCAGATTTGAATTTTTCCCCAATGACTTCTATTAACAGTTTCCCCATTTCGGTGTATTGCGTAAAAATCAAGGTTTTTTCACCTGTTTCTTGAATTTCCATGAGGGTTTCTATCAGCATCAATAATTTCCCAGATTGCTGAACCAATGCTCGACCTTCTTTCGAGAACTGTGCGGGATGATTGCAAATCTGTTTTAATGCATTGATGAGATTCAATACCAATCCTCGACGCTGTATCCCATCGGCGGCTTCAATTTGCTTCAGAGAATCATTGACCACCCTTTGGTACAAGACCACTTGTTCTTTGCTCAGCTCACAATAACAATTTTTATCAATCTTATCGGGTAAATCAGAAATAATTTTCTTGTCGGTTTTCATGCGCCTTAGAATAAACGGCGCTGTGATTTTGGTAAAACGCGTCAATGCTGGTATATCACCATATTTTTCAATGGGGTTGGCATACTGTGTTTTAAATTTTTTTATCCCGCCCAAATAATGCTTATTCGTAAAATCAAAAATACTCCAATATTCTAGCAAACGATTCTCTACGGGCGTTCCACTCAGGGCTATTTTATGAACGGCAGGTATCGATTTGATTGCCTTGGATTGTTCTGTAACCGGATTTTTAATATTTTGGGCCTCATCAATCACCAATAAACACCAGGCCTTTTTGGATAATTTCTCTTCATCTCGACGCGCACAACCATAAGAAGTCAATATCACATCGGATTGTTGGCATAATGCTCGTGCGGCACCATGATAAATCGAAACACTTAAATCTGGAGCAAATTTCTCAATTTCTCTCTTCCAATTACTCAGGACACTTGTGGGAGCAACCACCAGTACATTTCCATATTCTTTCAACCACCCCGCTTGATGAATATGCAAAATTGCAGTAATCACTTGTATGGTTTTACCTAAACCCATATCATCCGCCAGAATCGATCCAAAACCCGTAACCATATTCTGGACCAACCAATGGAAACCTTGAATCTGATAAGGTCGAAGCTTGGCATTTAAATTGCTTGGCACTGGAACGGGTTCAGGATTGCGAATGCGCGCTCGAAGTTCACGGATTTTTTTATCCATTTTCACCTTAGCTTCAGGAGTTTCCTCGGCCAATACTGCTTGCATCAAATCCATTTGACTCATTTTTTTTGGTATTTGATTTAACTTATCAAGCAATTTATACTTCTCTGCTCTCTTTAAAAATACATATTGATCATGCACCTTCACTAAACGATCCGAGCTGCTCAATAATTTCTTAAACTCATGGGCATCGATTTTTTCTTTCCCAATAGCCATTTCCCAGCGAAAATCTAATAAGCGCTCCAAGTTTAAAAAACTCATGCGATCGACTTCTAGATCCTCTCTGGCACTTAAATTGAAATTCAATTTAGGTTTAGCAGATAATTGAAGATTTCCCGGGAATATAATCTCTATTCCAAGCGTTTTTAAACGAGGAAAACCAAACTCAATAAAATCTGCAAGCATCTCAAAAGTCCAAAGCACTCCAGGCCCTCCCTCTCGAGCCTCATCAGGAAAATAATTTAATAATGCATAAACCATATGAAAGAGCAGCTGTTTTTGATCTTCCTCTACCAACTTCAATGCTTCTATGATAGAAATAGGCGCTTTCCCTTGCGCTAATGTCACTTCTACTTCCATCACAAATTGATCATCACTTTCCTTACAATGCAATCGCAATGAATAAGGCTTATCCAATAAATACCAAGGAGCCAGCCAGCTTTGAACATTCAAGACAACCTGTTTATAAGTTCTTGAACTGACATCAAATGTCATCGAAGAAAACAAAAGCTCTAAGACCAAGTCTGTTTGAGCAAAATGTAAATGATTCGGATAATTATCCATTGAAAAACAGAACATCATTAGACCAAGTAAACTTTTTACTTGCTGATCAGGTGTAACCATCGATTGACCTATCGTCACCAATCTCTTTGGACAAGCCGCACATAACTGTAAAAAAATCTCTTTAACTTCCGGAATAAATAAAGCAGGCTCCCAATTTGCAAATACACGACCATTGCGATACTGCTTGAGACGAGGAATCATTGCTCCTTTACGAAATAACTGCAAAGCAAAATCATATAACACCAACACGAACTGCAAATCTTCAGGACTTTTTTCTCGAAGTTCTTCTGGAAACATTTGTAAAAACTTCACCATCAAAAACAATTCGGAATTTGATTCATTTTCAAATAATGCATGCCTTCCGGCATAAATCCCATCTAATCGCTTATCCTCATCCATCACGAATTGAACATGTTTTTTAGATTTGATGAGCTCCCATATCGACACAACATCCTCTTCGTCTGTAGAAAACTCATCCACCCAAGAATTTCCAACGTCTAAGCCAGCGCTAGGATTTTTTGCCCAATGGCGGTATAACTCCGCAAGAATCACGTTCAGATCTAAACGCCAAGGAGAAGGGAACGGGGGCAAAGCCTTAACGAGCGCATCTCCCTGTCGAGGGATTTTTGAAAAATTCAAATCGGTTAACGGTACCCTTTCTGGTAATGCTTCACCC
>CAYGKN010000013.1:21702-27734 GCA_964350565.1 uncultured Gammaproteobacteria bacterium | reverse complement strand
AATCGAACCTCCGACCTACTGATTACGAATCAGTTGCTCTACCGACTGAGCTACTCCGGCAAAGTAGCCATTATACGCAGAAATTTTAGGCAAAAAAAAGCCCCAGAAAACTGGGGCTTTTTTCGCGTGGGTGGCGATTAGCTACCACTACCGCGACAGTTGGAAGGTAAGTACTGATCAGGTACTGTCGTGGAAGCACCAGCACAAGACCAAGTAATTGCTCCATTACCGTCTGTAAAGTTTGGAGTGAATACCACAGCCGTACCACTACCCGAAGCCATACCGATGTTGGTGTTGTCATAAGTAATAGTAATCACACCACTGGCACCCACAGCTACAGAAGTCACATATTGACTGCTGATGCTGGTTGAAGCGGGCAATCCTGCTTGTGAGTTAGAGGTGGGAAAGGATCCTTGAGACTGACGATATTCAGATACTGCGGTTTTTGCTGCTGCAGCCATTTGAATCCCTTCAGAAATTTTAGCCCTAATGACATAATCTTGGTAAGCGGGCACCGCCAAGGCTGCCAAAATACCAATAATTGCCACCACAATCATTAACTCAATCAGGGTAAACCCTTGTTGTAGTTGTTTTCTCATAGTTCTCTCCTGCTTTTGAACGTACACACTCGTGAAACCACGAAATGCTTAGAGACCATGTTGCAAAATGGGGGCCAACTTCTCAAGAAAAACAAGAAAAAAATTTGCTTGGTTTGTCAGTGCTATTTTTGTCAATTCATTTTCGTTAGCCTGATAACACGCACAAAGGCAGGCCCAAAGCGACCATTTTTGTCACTTTTGGACGTATTGCGTCCATTCGACATTTAGAGAAGCAATGATATAGTTAATAGGTAAGGATAACACCATGACATGGCACAATTAAAAGCACAGCTCAATGGATTGGCAAAATTTTTGGTCAGCCAAAATTTGCTTGAAGAAGACAGCGCTCGCAAGGCACTCAGTAGCGCGCATGCAGAGCGCAAACCTTTTATTAGCTTTCTCATCGAGGAAGAATTAATCTCTGCACAAACGGTTGCCTCCAGTCTTTCTAAAAATTTTGGTCTGCCTTATTTTGACCTCGCCAATTTCGATTCGGAAATGCTCTCCAAAAAAGTAGTGAGTGAGAAAATCATTCGAAGACATCACGCCCTACCTTTATTCAAGCGCGGCAATCAATTATTCATTGCTCTCTCTGATCCGACCAATCAAGCCGCCATCGATGAAATAAAATTTAATACGGGATTTATTACGCATAGCGTTTTGGTCGATGAAGATAAATTACTAAAACTGATTGAAAGTTCCCTCGCAGGCGAAGAAGAAACCGAAGTTTCTTTGGGGGATTTGAATGATGAGGATTTAGAAGACTTAGAAATCAGTTCTGGCGATGAGTCTGAAATGAAAGATGAAGTCGACCTCAAAGCCGACGACGCACCCATTGTACGATTTGTCAATAAAATTTTATTGGATGCGATTAATAAAGGCGCTTCAGATATTCACTTTGAACCCTATGAAAATAGTTACCGCATTCGCATGAGACAAGACGGGGTATTAAGCGTGGTTGCTTCTCCTCCTTCTTCTCTGGGTAATCGCATTGCCTCTCGTTTGAAAGTGATGTCTCGATTGGATATCTCTGAGCGTCGAATTCCTCAAGATGGTCGTTTTAAAATGAATATTTCTAAAAAGCGCGCCATCGATTTTCGTGTAAGCACTTGCCCCGTTAGCGCTGGAGAAAAAGTGGTGATGCGTATCCTAGATCCCACCGCAGCTACATTGGGAATTGATGCACTGGGTTACTATCCGGACCAACAAGAAAAATTTTTAAAAGCGATTCATCGTCCTCAAGGAATGGTGCTCGTCACAGGACCCACCGGAAGTGGTAAAACCGTTTCTCTTTACACCGCCATTAATATTTTAAACACCTCAGAAATCAATATCTCTACAGCAGAAGATCCCGTTGAGTTAAATGTACTGGGAGTGAACCAAGTCAACGTAAACCCTAAAACCGGATTGACATTCGCTGCTGCATTAAAATCGTTCTTGCGTCAAGATCCCGATGTCATCATGGTGGGAGAAATTCGTGATTTAGAAACAGCAGAAATTGCAATTAAAGCGGCTCAAACAGGTCACTTGGTTCTTTCCACCTTACACACCAACAGCACCGCTGAAACTTTGACACGATTGGTCAATATGGGGGTCGCACATTTTAATATTGCCACTTCCACTTCACTGGTAATTGCCCAGCGACTTGCTAGACGCCTATGTCAGATTTGTAAAAAGCCTGCCGAGATTCCCAAAGAAACACTGTTGGAAGAAGGATTCACAGAGGAAGAAATCCAGAGCACAACACTATATGCTCCCAATGGATGTGAACAGTGTAACAATGGATACAAAGGTCGCCTGGGGTTGTATGAAGTGTTAGAAATCACGCCTGGGATTTCTGAGATCATTATGCAAGGGGGCAATTCTTTGGATATTTTAAAACAATCCAAAGCCGAGGGGATGAACACTTTGCATGATTCAGGAGTATTGAGAGCGCGTGAAGGGCTGACCTCATTGGCAGAAGTAAATCGAGTCACGAAGGAGTAAACGGTGTCCACAAAAGATAAAACACTCCCTATTTTTGTTTGGAAGGGGAAAAATAAAAAGGGTGAAAATATTCAAGGAGAAACCAGTGGGCAAAACGCCAATTTTGTAAAGATCAGCTTGCAGCAACAAGGAATCATGGTCAAGAATATTCGTCCAAAACCTAAGCCCTTATTTGTAAAAAAGCACAAAATTGCCCCCAAAGACATTTCTATGTTTTCTCGACAAATGGCCACCATGATGGCTGCGGGGATCCCTTTGGTCCAGTCCTTTGATATTGTAGGTAAAGGGGCAGCAAACCCTGGAGTGGCAAAACTAATTTTTGATGTAAAAAACAGTGTGGAAAATGGGTCCACATTGGCAGAATCTTTTGCAAAATTCCCGAATTATTTCAATAAGCTCTATTGCAATCTCGTTGCTGCAGGAGAACAATCCGGATGTTTGGAGGTCATGTTGGATAGGATTGCGACGTATCAAGAAAAAACGGAGTCCATAAAAGCCAAAATCAAAAAAGCCATGATTTATCCCATCGCCGTATTGGTCGTAGCTTTTGCGGTCACCACTATACTTTTGATTTTTGTGGTCCCACAGTTTGAGTCTTTATTCAAAGGGTTTGGTGCAGAATTACCTGCCCCCACTCGAGTCGTTATTAAATTATCAGAGTTTTTTCAATCTTATTGGTGGGTGATGATAGGCAGTGTGGCCGGCTCCATCACAGGCTTGGTACATGCTCAGAAAAAATCAGAAAAATTTGCCTTTTGGCTGGATAGATTCAAACTCAAATTGCCGATTGTGGGAAAAATTTTCAACGATGCCATCATTGCTCGATTTACGAGAACATTGGGCATTACTTTTGCCGCAGGGATGCCTTTGGTCGATGCCTTGGATGCAGTTTCAGGGGCTACAGGCAATTTGTTGTATGCTGCAGCCTCCAAAAAAATCAAAGAAGATGTATCTACTGGGCAACAGTTACAAGCAGCGATGAAACAAACCGAACTCTTTCCCAATATGGTCATCCAGATGATAGCCATCGGCGAAGAATCCGGCTCTTTAGAAGAAATGCTTTCTAAGGTCGCTGATTTCTTTGAAGAAGCTGTTGATAATGCCGTTGACAGCTTAAGCTCTTTGCTAGAGCCCGTGATTTTGGTCTTTTTGGCCGTAATCGTTGGGGGATTGGTGATTTCAATGTACATGCCCATCTTTAAACTGGGAAGCGTGGTGTAGATGTCAACATTGTTGTTGTTTTTGGTTTTTCTTTGTGTGGGAAGTTTCCTCAATGTATGGATCACTCGCCTACCCAAGCAATTGTATGCCGATTATCGTGCAGAATGTCATGCCTTTCTTGACCTGCCCTATACGCCTGAGCCCCATCAATTTCATTGGAAATCGCGTTCTCAGTGCCCACATTGTCAACAACAACTGCGTTGGTGGCACAATATCCCGCTATTTGGCTTTGTGATTCTGAAAGGTCGCTGTCATTTCTGTCAACACCCCATTGCCTGGCACTACCCTCTGGTGGAGGCGTTTTGTGGAGTTGGCAGCATCATCCTCTTGAATGCCCTGGGATGGCATTGGGAAACGCTCGCTCTTTTAGTGTTTTTTTGGTTGAGCCTGGTGTTGTCAGTCATCGACTGGCACACCCAATTGCTTCCCGATGAATTGGTATATATCGCACTGTGGCTGGGTCTGTTGGTCAATATTCACACTCAATGGACTTCCCTAGAACAAGCGATACTAGGGGCCCTTACTGGATATTTAAGTTTATGGGGACTGATGCAGATTTATTATCTACTGACAGGAAAAAGGGGCATGGGGCATGGGGATTTCAAATTACTAGCCGCCATTGGTGCCTGGCTAGGTCTGTTGGCCTTACCCTCAGTACTGTTGGTTGCTTCTGGTGTAGGACTCATTGCCGCCCTTTTTAAAAGGCTGGGACAATCTTGGCAAGAAATACGTCATACACCCATGCCTTTCGGCCCTTTTTTATTGATCGGGGGCTGGTTAAAAATTCTAGAACAAATTTTTAACTTAAATTTTGGGTTATTTTCTTGACATAAATGACTTTCTTCTGTTGTTTTGATTTAAATTTAAACAAAAATATAAGGATGGTATTGACTGTAGACGCGCATCAAGTTATAATATCGCCCGTTCAAGGTTTACAGGAGATTGGAATGGCTGGGAACGGTGAGGAAAAAGTTAGATTGGCTGAGAAGATCCCTAAAGATGCCCTTCGCTCGATATTTGAGGAGCACTTGAAGGATAACTTTGACGAAGATACATTCGGTGCTCTCATCGAGGATATAAGGTTGTCCAGTAGTTACCCCGGTGCGAAATTGACGCTTTTGGATTTATGGCGTGAACTTGACAAGATTGGGGTTTGCTCTCAGTTCAAGTCCTCCGTTGAACTAACTCTTCGCGATGGAAAGGAAAATTACGAAATAGGAGATCTGGCTGCTTTTGTTTATCGAACTACGCGGAGCTATCTTGAGAAAGAGTCTCCCAGACACCAGCATAAAAGGTACCTGGAGAAGTTTAAAAGTGTTCTTAGCAACCTCGGGGTTTTACCTAACGATAATCCGGATGCTTTTTTTAGCGATCTGCTTTATCTAGATTTTGTTTATACCAACCCATTCTCATATTACCTGAAGGATATTCATCGTAGCTTACAATCCATTTTAGCAAACATCTCACCTGAAGCATTTGAAAATTTTATTCCTCGATTGGAAACAATCGAGCCGGAATATCTGAAGAAAAAGTCCCTCAATGAAATTGGATCCAATATAGGGATAATATTGTACTTTGAGCACTATTCAGCACTCAAAGAGCGCGCAAGCAAAGTCATAGCAAAGTTTAGTAATGATGACTCTTGGTTGAAAGACAGCCCAAATGCTCAGGATTTTTTTAAACTCATGATTGTTGGTTCTAACTTTCTGTTTCTAAACTTAGGCACAGGTAAGTATTCAGAATCCACTATCAAAAAATTTTTGGACTACTTTGATTCCCCGAAATTTCGCTGTCGTGCTGCTTCTGATGTTCTCGAGGAGCTAAAAAGTAGTGTCTCCTCTTATCATCTAAAAATAAGCCCACCTCAGCCTAAGCCCAATCGTTTCTTAGCCTTCTTTTCATCCGAAAAAAAACCTCCTGAAGATCCTGTTCTGAAAGAATTGCTTCAGGCCCAATCGGTGGATGAATTCTTTGAAATTTGCAACAAGAACCCACTACATGCGTCGCTAAGCGAAATAGAAGGTTTTTCGATTTTCTTCAGGTCAACGCTGCTCCAACGCAGAAATGATGAGCCTCGCCCTTTTTCGAATAGTGAAGATTATTCCGCTGCTGAGTACTTCAATGCAAAATATTAGGTTTTTTTATGGAAAAGGGAGTTGAAAAATCAGGTGTTCGTGAGTGTGAGGGCGGCCTGATTGTTGGTTCTGCGGGGGGGGGTGGGGGGGG
>CAYGKN010000013.1:0-21692 GCA_964350565.1 uncultured Gammaproteobacteria bacterium | reverse complement strand
CCTGATTGGGAACTCCGCCTGAATTTTGCTTCTGGCTCTTTTTTAAGATTCTTGTTTCAAAGTCTTGCGTTGTCCCTGGCCAATGCGCTTGTCTTCAATAATACGGCAAAAATCCTGTATAAGCTAAACAAGTTGGACCACACTATTTTTGCGATACACCCAGCATTTCGTATTTTTATAGGGATAACCAAAATACTATCTGGTATATTCATGGGTTGCACTCATACATTTTATGCAATCTCCACATATCGTCGGTTATCTAATCTCTATTACTCTGTTTGTCTCCATGAAATTTCAGAAACCTCACTTTCTAACTGGAGGAGCAAGGAATACAGTAACATTATTTCGGATTACTTTTTTTTAGAAAAATTCAAATTATCCAGGGAAAATACTGCTTATCTTCTTTGTTTGTATACAAAAAGACGACAGCATATCCGTCCGGATCTGAGTTTTGATAGTCGTTTTTGCATCCGCATTATTGAACATTTAGCTGGAGAAGATTTTCGTTTCCACCTAAAAAATGCTTTTAAAGAAACAATACGTTACTCTCAAAAAAAGCCATCTTCTCTTTGCTTCAATCTTTCGGGCATAGCATCTCATCTAGAAGCACTAACCTCCTCTCAAAAGCTATATTTGGCAAAACATCATTCTGAATTTAAAGAAAAAATAAATGCCCTCGATGAAATTACCTTGGAAAGATCTGAAGTCTCATCTTTAGAGGACCAAGTCGCTCTTTCTGGTTTTCTGCAAACACTCTCTCAGGAACTGATACATCAGAGAGAAATTTTGAAAGAGATTTACCTTACAAATAATCCCGAACCAAAAGAGCAAATAGCTATACAGTTAACACACTATCAGAATAATGTTCTCGCCTCTACTTATAGGCAAGAAATCATAGAGCCACTACTGCACAAACTGAAGCTTGCCAGCGATCAAACTTGGGTGTATCGATGTTATAATTTTTCTAACATCTTAGGTTTTCTAGAGATCTTATCCAGCTTTGGTTTAACGTATTTGTTCAGCAATCATTTCCTGTTATTTTTTCAGGAGTGTTTCCATTTTCACTTTAGCCCCTTTGGATTCCAATGTACCTTGATCATCCTATGCTTACTGAGCACGCTAAGTGTCTCAACTTTCCTTCTTCCTAAGGTTCAAACCGCCCTAATGGACCTAGGTGAGCAACTAGATGCAGGAGAAAGATTTGAGAAAAATAGCTCCGGCTCTGAATCTCAGGAAACACTCTCAATACCCAGTCTCTTTTTTACCTTGCTATCCTCCGCCGCAGTCACATTTACACTTGCACCGGTAGTGTACTTATTAGATTGTTATTCTGGCATCACGTTTTCTTCACCACTTTCTGTATTTTTTCTTTTATCGATTGGTCTCGGATCAATATATTACTTACACCCTCTGGTTAAAAAATTATTGCTGAACTTTTATCACAATCACTCTGAAAATTTATTCAATTCTTCTGTCAAATGTTTTATTACGATTTCCATCATTACTTCCGTGACTATCGCCACTCAACCTCTTGTTTATTACGCATTCAAACATCTCAGTTTTTTGCCTCCTGAATGGCAAGTTTTTTTAGGGTGGTTTGCAGTCATTTTATCAGGAATATTGGCATATCCTTTACTATACGCCACCATCAACAAACAATTGACTAAAATATCCAATGGATTCGATTTATTATTTGATCAATCTGATGAAAATAAAAAAGAAAAAAAACTATTTCTTCATGATGCCAGTGCCACAATTTTTTCATTGGCATTTACTGCTTTGCTGGCCTTTACAGCCTCTCAACTTTTTCATCAACAGGCTATCTCAATCCAGATCCTGATCTGGCTCTCTTTGGCCATTATTGGAGCCCTTTCTCTTTATTTTACTTATCGCGGCATTGTATTACCTGAAAAACATATTCCAACCCTTGAGGTCCCTCTAAAAGGTTCCTGCTCTCCCTCCGCTATTTTGCCAAACGACCCTGAAACAAATTCTATAGAGAGAATTCAACGTACAGGAATCCTTTTTGGCCACGTCCTAAGTTTTGGATCTGCCATATTGGCAATTGCTGGTGCGGTAATTGGGATGCAATACTTAGGCTGGTCAACCGAGGTGGTGATTATACTTGGCTTAATGAGTTGGGTGGGTAAGCTGATTTTTTACTCTGATAATAATAAGGTGTGGGGAGATATTGCTGTGAGTTTTTTCTACCATGCTTCTTTGAATGTACTGAAAGCAAATCCGCGTGGATTGACTAAGCAACAAGCCTCTCTTGCTGATAACTGGCAATTAGAGACTCCCCTCCTCGAAATGTAACCCGTAATCCTTTACAATACACCTAAAACATAATGGTATTCTTCCTATGGCCACTCACACGCCCATGATTCAGCAGTACTTATCTATCAAGTCTGAGCACCCAGAACATTTATTATTCTACCGAATGGGTGATTTTTATGAGCTTTTTTATGAAGATGCCCAAAAAGCCGCAGAGCTTTTGGACATCACCCTCACGCATCGTGGACAATCAGGAGGACAACCCATTCCTATGGCTGGAGTCCCACACCATAGTGGCGAGCAATATTTGCGCAAGCTAATCAAGCAAGGTTGCTCTGTAGCCATCTGCGAGCAAGTTAGCAATGCAAATACCTCAAACAATGGCCCAATGGAGCGTCAAGTGGTGCGCATTCTGACTCCGGGTACGCTCACCGATGAAGCTCTGTTACCGAGTGAAGCCGATCACCCATTGGCAGCCATTGCTCATGTGGGCAAACAATATGGCTTGGCACATTTTACCCTATCTCGTGGATATTTTTCCTTGAGTGTTTATGCAGATCTCTCCTCTCTTTTCGATGAACTCGCAAAAATCAAACCTAGCGAGCTCCTCATCCCGCAAAACAACACTTGGACGAGAGAGTTAGAAAACACTTATTACACCACACCTCGCCCTCCTTGGCATTTTGAATCTGATGCCGCTTATCAACAGCTCACCCGACATTTTGGGATGAAACACTTACATGCTTTTGAATGCGAACAAGGCGTTGAGTCGGCCATTGGTGCAGCAGGAGCGCTTTTCCATTATCTCAAACACACCCAACATCATGAACTTCATCATCTACGACGATTGTTTTTATATCAAAATGACTCCGAGCTTCAGTTGGATCGCTACACACGTGCTCATCTTAATCTCACCGAGCACCCCAGTGGGAAATCAGAACATACCCTGTGGGGAATTCTCAATCGCACACAAACTGCTATGGGAGCGCGCACCCTCTCCCGTTGGTTACACGCACCAGCCAGGGATAAGGTGCTCATTGAGAATCGACAAGCCTTTATTGGATCGCTATTCACTCACTCCAGCCAAGAACACATTATCGAATCCTTAAAAGGCATGGGAGATTTAGAACGCATGTGGGCACGCTTAGGCGGAAAAAGTGCTCGTCCTAGAGACTTAGCCCATTGGCGAGATGCACTGCTGCGCTTAGAAAATCTTTGTACCCATCTACAACAACTGTGCCTCTCTCCCCTACAGCAAAGCGCATTGGAAGCTTTCCAGTATCCCAGCGGCTTATTGGAGATCCTCACCACTCGATTGCATTCTTCTCCAGCACTGCATTTAAGAGAAGGAGGGGTGATTGCTGATGGTTTCTCTCATGAGTTGGATGAATTGCGTGCATTGTGTTTAGAACAAGATCGCATGCTTGAAAAGATGACGGAGAAAGAGCGCCAAGAAAGTGGTTGCTCAACACTGAGAGTTGGCTATAACAAAATTCATGGATTCTATATCGAAATCTCACGTCAACAAGCCGATAAGGCACCAGCGCATTATCAAAAAAAACAAACCTTAAAAAATGTCGAGCGCTTCACCACCGAACCACTCAAAACCTATGAGGCAAAAATCCTAACGGCTAAAGCACGCAGTATTGCATTAGAACAACTATTATTTGAACAATTGCAAGTCGATTTACTCCCATTTTTACCAGCTATGGAGAAAATTATTCACGCACTCTGTGCCATTGATGTACTCACTGCATTGTCTCTCGTGGCACAAGAATATGATTGGACAAAGCCACATTTGCATGAAAAGCCGCACTTGCATATCGACCAAGGTCAGCATCCCATTTTAATGACTCGACAAAAAAACTTTATCCCGAATGATTTGTCCCTAGATGATCAAACCCGCACGTTATTTATTACGGGCCCCAATATGGGTGGTAAGTCGACTTATATGCGACAAAATGCCTTGATTGTTTTATTGGCGCAAATGGGTTCTTTTGTGCCCGCGAAACAGGCCACGCTTCCGATTTTTGATAGAATTTTCACTCGAATCGGGGCCTCAGATAATTTAAGTGAAGGACAATCCACTTTTATGGTGGAAATGCAAGAAATGGCACTCATTCTGCATCGTGCCACTCCCAAGAGCCTCGTGTTGGTGGATGAAGTGGGGCGTGGCACCAATAGCAATGAAGGATTGGCATTGGCTCTGGCTATTTTGGAACATTTATCTCAAACAACGCGTGCGTATACGCTTTTCTCTACCCATTATTTTGAGCTCAACGCACATTGTAAAAAACTTGCTCATGTCAAAGCGGTACACATGGCTTGTACCATGCACGAAGATGCACTCGTATTTTTGCATCAAGTGCGAGAAGGAGCAACAGCAAAAAGCTATGGGATTGAAGTGGCTAAATTGGCAGGATTACCCAACAGTGTTCTTGAACGTGCCAAAAATGTATACCAGGGTGAAAAAACGCATGCTTGAATTATTGAATGATCCCGCTTATCCCAAATCTTTGCTTCCTCGATATAGTCAGTCTCCAGAATCCTATGTGATTCATTATTATCTCCCTAAAGCACTTCAACACCCTTGGGCCTTGAGCCAATGGGCTGCTCAAAGCATTGCTTCTCTGCCACAACGCACTCAAGAATTTTCCGTCAAAGAAAAACTATTTTTATTTTGGCAGCAAGAGTTACAACGCACTCAACAAGGACAAGCGACTCATCCATTGAGTCGTTGGCTATTCAAACAACCCACTGAAGTCTTTGACGTACTCCAAGAGATGTTGGCTTATCACTTTTCTAATCATCCGACTGACATTCAATTCCCTGAGCAATTTTACCAGGCCTGCTTTCTACACCTCGCTTGGCCCGCAAAACTCTACTGCGCCATGTTAGAACTACCCATCGATGAACCTTTAAAACAGATTCTCTACTCTACAAGCAGCCATCAATATTTATTTGGCCTGCGGGAATATATTCAACGAGACATTATGCTTCTTCCTCATGCATACCTGCAAACACATGCCTTAGATCTCGCTGCATTGTACCGAGGAGAATCTCCCAAAAATCTCGGAGCATGTTGTCAGGCATTATGTATGAAACCTACAAAAATGGCACTCTCAAAAACTCATCGCCCAATGATGTTGCAGAGCCGCTTTGGACAGCAACTAGCTATCCATTACCAAAAACAACAATGGCCCATCATGAAATGTCGACTCCAACTCCCACCTTGGCAATATGCCTATCAGGCTTGGAAGCTGATTCGGGAAGAAAAATCAATCAAAGGTTCATGTGAATGTTTTGTTGAAAATGCTTTGTAGCAAGCCAATGCCGTATAAGCCAAACAAGCCGCCAACAAAAGGGGACTTCCATGAGAAAACAACACGAATAAACTGCTACTCACTCCTATGCCTGCATGGATGAGCAATGCAGGATTACGAGTAGAAATGAGTGGATTGCTTAAACGTTGTACACAATCGTTATTCTCAAAAACCGCAGAGCCAATCAAAGCCAGAAAAGAAATCAATAAAATCAGCTGACTGTGAAACAATTCACCGATGATTAACCCAGCCCAAAATAAAAGTGTGTATTTAAAAAACCGCATTGATGGTAGGGCAGGGATCTCCTGCATAGCATATTGACTTTCTGATGTTTTGTTATCGTAAAACCACTTCTGCCACGCCTCTACTCTACAACCAGAAATCAACTCTTCTAATTCCGCTGAAGTACTTTCCAGGAGATCCAATAAGTACATGGCATACTGAAATTCTTGAGCAGCAGAATAAGGTAAATTCTCTGAAGCATATTCGAACGCGCATTCTAAAGAAAGAAAATACTCTTCCAAAAGTAATTCTTCTAAACCCATCGCTATCTCTCCCAATTTTGCATTGGTTAAATGATGCACTATTTTAGTTATTTTGTCAATTTTTTGAGCAAATATTTAAAGTGGATTTACTAGTATATTGAAAAATATAATATTCCCGTCTTCTCGGCGCCTGCCCCAAGAAGACGGGGGAGTGACAAAGTATTTCTTGCGGAATGACAACCTACAACACCTTCTCCAGGCCTTCATGGAAGCCGACCGGCAATTCCTTTAATTTTTGACAAGCCAGCAAGACACCCGGCATAAAAGCGCTACGCTCTAAGGTGGTATGTTGCAACTGAATTTGCTCTCCTTGCCCTCCAAAAATAATCGTCTCTTGTGCAACAGGGCCAGGTTGACGCAGTGCATGCACTTGAACCCCTTCATATGCCCCACCCAGCACCCCTGGCACATTGATCTGACCTTTCCAAGGCGAGTGCTCTCCACGTGCGTTGGCAATGGCTCTGGCAGTAGCTTGAGCAGTGGCTGATGGGGCTTCCTTTTTATGAAGTTGATGCTGCTCAATAATACTCACTTGAGGAAAATATGAAGCAAAATGCTTCGCACTTTCCATCAATAACACCATTCCTATCGAAAAATTAGGCACCAATAGACCCCGCAATCCGGCCTTTTTCGCTTGCTCATCCAATAATTGCAACTCTTCAGGCGTGACTCCACTCGTACCAATGAGGACATTGATGCCCTGCGATAACATCACCTTTGCATGCTCATACCCCAAACCTGCCTGAGTAAAATCAATACCCACATCTGCAGGAATACTCGAGCAAGCCTCCAACAGTGAATCCTCTCTGCAAAGAGCCGCCACACATTCCAGTTCATTCGATTGCTCAATGGCAGATAATACCTGCTGACCCATTCGGCCCTTAGCACCACAAAGTATTACGCTTAAGACCATGATAAAATCACCTTACCACTCTGCCCACTGGCCATTACATCGAAAGCTTCCTGATACTGCTCATAAGAAAATCGATGCGTGATGATTCCAGAAATATCCAACCCAGCACTGAGCAGACTGCTCATCTTATACCAAGTCTCAAACATCTCTCGACCATAAATGCCTTTGATTTGTAGGCTCTTGAAGATCACCGCCGACCAATCAATTCCCGCCCCGCTGGGTAAAATGCCTAAAAGCGCGACTCTGGCCCCATGGTTTAATACCGCTATCATTTGCTCAAAAGCCGCAGGCACACCAGACATTTCTAATCCGACATCAAAACCTTCTTGCATGCCCAAAGTAGACATTACAGAAGAAAGAGACGTCTGGGTGACATCTACCACATGCTCAATACCCATGGCTTTGGCCAATGCTAAACGATGGGGATTAATGTCCGTAATAACCACATGACGGGCCCCCACCCACTTGGCAACTTTGGCCGCCATAATCCCAATTGGGCCTGCCCCGGTAATCAGCACATCTTCTCCAACCAGGTCAAAAGATAAGGTGGTGTGCACGGCATTGCCAAAAGGATCAAGAATGGCCCCTATTTCATCAGGAATATGCTCTGCCAAACGAAATACATTGCGCGCAGGCATCGCCAGATACTCGGCAAAACAACCCGTGTGATTGACTCCAATGCCTTGAGTCTTTCGACACAAATGCATCTTGCCTGCCCGACAATTTCGACAAACACCACACGTGATATGGCCCTCTCCAGATACGCTATCCCCCACATCAAAGCCTTTAACATCTCGACCTAGGGCAACAATTTCCCCCATAAATTCATGCCCCACAGTCATAGGAGTGGGGATGGTACGGGCCGCCCACTCATCCCATTGATAAATATGCAAATCAGTCCCGCAAATGGCTGTGTGCTTGATGCGAATTAATACCTCTAAATCCCCAACCTCTGGCTTTGGGGCTTCATATAACCAAATTCCTGGCTTCTCATGTAATTTACCTAATGCTTTCATTAAATCACCCCCTGGGATCGACCGATTTCTATAAAAGCCTGAATCGCCATATCCAATTGCGCTCGCGTGTGACTGGCCGAAAGCTGCACACGAATGCGGGCCATGTCTTTAGGCACCACAGGATAAGAAAAACCGACCACATAAATGCCCTTCTCCAATAATTTTGCCGCCATGTCACTAGCCAATCGTGCATCTCCAATCATCACTGGCACAATGGGATGACGCTCTCCTAACAATTTAAATCCCGCCGCTTGCATCGCCTGACGAAAATACAAGGCATTTTGCCACAATTGCTGACGATGTTCTTTCCCACTTTGAAGCAACTCTAAGGCTTTCAACGTCGCCGCCACAATCATAGGCGGCAGGCTGTTTGAAAATAAATAAGGTCTTGCACGTTGACGCAGCAAATCCACAATGCCACGGCTAGCAGAAACATAGCCCCCACTTGCTCCACCCAATGCCTTACCAAAGGTGCCGGTGAGAATGTCCACTTCATCCAATACATTGCAATATTCGTGAGTTCCTCTACCCTTCTCTCCCATAAATCCTGTGGCATGAGAATCATCCACCGCCACCAAGGCATTATAACGTTTGGCTAAGGAACAAATTTCTGCTAAAGGTGCAATACTGCCATCCATAGAAAATACCCCATCCGTCACAATCAAACGATGACGGAGTTTTTGAGTCTGACGCAAATTGTCCTCTAAGGCAGCCATATCACGATTGGCATAACGAAAACGTTTGGCCTTACACAAACGAATACCATCAATAATGGAAGCATGATTCAATGCATCACTGATCACCGCATCTTCTTCACCCAATAAAGCTTCAAACAAGCCCCCATTTGCATCAAAACAGGAAGTAAATAAGATGCTGTCTTCCATGCCTAAAAATGCCGCCAACGTCGTTTCCAAGTCCCGATGCAGACTCTGGGTACCACAAATAAAACGCACGGAAGCCATTCCAAAACCATAGGCATCCAATGCTTGATGCGCTGCTTGCATAATCGCTGGGTGATTCGCGAATCCCAGATAATTATTTGCACAAAAATTAAAAACCACTTGACCATCTTCTAGTCGAATCTCATTCGACTGAGGTCCCGCAATGGGATGCTCCTGCTTATACAAACCCGTCTGATGGATCTGAGACAAAATTTGATCCAATTGCTGCGTAAATTCCATAAGCCCACACCGTGTTCAAAATCCTATTTTACTGTAGATAAAAAAAGAAAGCCATATGCTTAGATGTTAAGCATTTGATAACACATACTCGATCAGTGGATCTAACACAGAAAAATGGCCATCTTCACTTTCATGCACATAGTCTTTTTCCAATAACACTTTCATGGCCTGTGAAATGGTAGACCCAGGCATCTTAGAGGCTGCAATAAATTGATCCCCTCTTGGTGCATCGGTGCCCCCAACCCTGGCCAATACCACCAATAACTTTCTTTGATTCTGGGTCAATTTATCTATTTCTGCAGCCACTTGTGAACGCTCCTGCTGTGCATGCTCCATCCATAGATGCACAATACTCCCAGAGTTTAATTTAGGTTGAGACCATAATTTAGAACACAGCAAATTCATATAATAAGGATGTCTCCCTGTATATTCACAAATATCTTTCACATCCCCTTCATCAATAGCACGCTCAGTTAATTTCGCGATTTGCGAAATATGACGAACGTAATCTGTTTGTGAAATTCGAGTCAATGTCAATCGCCGGCAAAGCTTATAAAAAGGTCTGTTGCGATCGTCAAATAATTGACTTAATAAATGTCGATTGCTTCCAGAGAAAATAAAACTTATATTTCCAGGATCTTGCGCGACCTCCCGAATACTCGCTTCAATGGCTTTGTCATCTACAACTTCACCCAAACGTTGAAACTCATCAAAAAATAAAACCAAAGGCTTTTTATACTGAAGAGATAAGGTTTTTAGACACTGCTCTTTTTTCGATTACAAAAGGCCTTACCTGTGGCAATATACAGTGGAAAATAATCTATCAAGGCACACCTCCGTCATACTTTATGCGTCATATTTTATGACGCATAAAGTATGACGTCAAGTTTTTGCCCTCTTATCATAATCAGGGATGACACGAAGCAGGGTCAACAATTAAGGTACTTTCGGATCCATCTCTTCAGTCGCCGGTTCATCTAAACCAAAAGCAGTATGAATTGCACGCAAAGCCAACTCTAGATATTTCTCATCAATCACTACAGAAATTTTAATTTCTGAAGTCGCGATTAATTGAATATTGATCCCCTCTTTGGCCAGACAGTCTAATAACGTATTGGCGATACCCGCATGAGAACGCATCCCTACACCCACCAAAGAGACTTTCGCAATGTGCGGATCACTATAAAGATTTTTAGCTTGAAGGATTTCTTTTAAGGGTGATAATGCTGACAACGCTTTTGAGAGATCATCACGATGCACCGTAAAGGTAAAGTCGGTAATTCCATCACGAGACATATTTTTTACGATCAAATCGATACCAATGTCTACCGCACTCACTGCAGCAATGATTTGTGCAGCGATCCCTGGACCATCGGCAATCCCTTCAAAAGTCAGTTGTGCCTCACTGCGATTATACGCAATGCCTGTAACTAAAGGTCGCTCTAACCCTTCTTGTTCATAAGTAATCAATGTTCCTTCTCCCGACTTAAATGTGGATAATACGCGCAACGGCATATTAAAACGCCCAGCAAATTCTACCGAACGGATTTGTAATACCTTAGCGCCTAAACTCGCCAATTCTAACATTTCTTCAAACGTCACGGTCATCATACGTTGCGCCTTAGGTACAATGCGCGGATCCGCGGTGTAAACTCCATCTACATCCGTATAAATCCGACACTCATCTGCTTTTAATCCCACCGCCAATGCAACCGCTGAAGTGTCAGATCCCCCACGACCCAATGTACTGATAGCACCATCTTCACTCACGCCCTGAAAGCCAGTAATCACAGGGACTACCCCTTCACAGAGAGCGGCTTCTACAGCATATAATTGCAAACTGACAATGCGCGCATTTTTATACCCTCCTCGAGTATGAACTCCAGCCTGCCAACCCATCATGGGTTTGGCAGCCACTTCACGCTTGGCTAAAATCATAGACAATAATGCAACAGAGACTTGCTCCCCTGTAGAAACCAACATGGAATAATCCAGAGGGTTGGGATAAGGAGTCACCTGTTTGGCCAAACCAATGAGACGCTCTGTTTCTCCTGCCATGGCCGATAAAACCACCACTACGGCAATACCCTGAGATTTTGCCTCCAAAATGCGATCAGCCACAATTTCCATGCAATCTAGTGAGGCAACCGAGGTTCCTCCAAACTTCATCACCCACAATGTCATCTCAATAACCTCATGATTAAGGCATTGCGAAAGGCGGCAAAATGAGATTGATAAGAAGCCAGTTCCACGGCACCTTGGGCAAAGTCTTCTCGCCCCCCCCCGCGTCCACCCAAGTGGGCATTCATTAACGCAATCAGGGACTTGCTATTTAAAACAGCCACTAAATGTCGACCAATTCCTACCGCCCAACTCACTTTCTCGTCCTGCTGAGAAAACAATAAAAACAACCCATTGGGATGTTTATCTCGCATTTTATCCAACCAAGAATGCAGGGCTTTTAAATTCACGCCTTCCCCTTGCCAAATCAATACCTCACGACCATTCACTTTTTCTAAACGTACCTGTGATAACTGCTGCATCCACCATTGGGTATTGACTTCTTCATACGCTTTTTCTAACTCACGACAATGCGCCTGTAAACTCTTGACTTGCTCAAACACCTCACTGCTACCCAACAACGATTCTGTCCGAGACCAATCCAACAGACGCGATGCTAACCATTGTTGAGCGGCTTCACCAGCGATGGCTTCGATGCGACGCACACCACTACCGACCGAAGAAGTTTGCAAGATATGCATCCAACCAATATCTCCTGTACGCGCAACATGGGTACCACCACACAATTCCATGGACCAATCCCCCATGCGCAACACCCGAACTTCTTCTCCATATTTATCTTCAAATAATCCAATGGCACCCAGTGCCTTGGCCGCCTCCAATGACATCAATTGAGTCTCAATGACCACATTGGATAACACCGCGCGATTCACCCACTGCTCAATCGCTGATAGCTGCTCTTCATCGAGTTTTCCATCATAGCTATAATCAAAGCGCAAACCCGTCTCACCCACCCAAGAACCTTTCTGAGCAACGCTCTCCCCTAATGTGGCACGTAGTGCCGCATGCAATAAATGAGTCGCACTGTGATGACGTGCAATACTCGAACGTCTTTTCTCATCCACCAGGATTCTTAATGAATCACCCACCGTTAATTTTGCAGCCGGTGATAAACGCACACGATGCAGACGTCCCTGTCCATGCCATTGCGTATCTAAAACTTCTCCAATAGAAATTTCTTTGCGATACACTAACGCGCAGTCCCCGACTTGCCCACCAGCTTCTGCATAGCAAGGACTGTTATCAAAGACTACCCATATCTCAGCTTGCATATCATGGGAATTCACGGATTGGTCTTCATGAAAAATTTGCAAGACTCGACTCTCACTCGATAACTCGGTATACCCACAAAAATGGGAATGCTCCAATGGCAGCAATGCCGACAAGGCATTTTTGAAATGCCCTTGAGTTCTAGATCGTTGACGCTGCGCGTCTAAGGCACGCTCAAAACCCTTTTCATCAATTGCGAATCCTTTTTCTTTGGCGATCACCGCAGTTAAATCTACAGGAAATCCATAAGTGTCATAGAGCTTAAATACTGTCTCTCCATCAAGCACGGAATGGCCTGAGGATTGATCCATGATCTCATTTAATAAGAACATCCCAGAACCTAAGGTTTTTGAAAATTGTAATTCTTCTTCTGTCAGTGCAGATTCCATCGCAGATAACTGTGAACGCAGTTGCGGATACACCGTTTCCATTTTTTCAATGATCAATACAGCATAAGGCCAAAGAGCAGGTAACTGCATCCCCAACTGTTGTAACTTTAAGGCAGCACGCCGAATAATGCGACGCAGAACATAACCACGCCCTTCGTTACTAGGCCGCAAACCTTCTGCCAATAAAAATACAATGGTACGCAAATGATCCGCCACCACTCTTGCAAAAATTTCCTCGTCGTTGGAAGGAGAAGTCTGTTGACTCAAAAGGGCTTGCACAAACGGTTGAATCAAATCGGTTTTATAATTGTCATGCACACCCTGCATCACGGCACTAATACGCTCTAAACCCATGCCTGTATCTACTGCAGGGGTAGGCAAAGGATGCAGTTTACCCGAAGCATCTCGATTGTATTGCATGAATACCAAATTCCAAATCTCTACATAGCGCTCACCTTCTTCCCCAGGCAAACCTGGTGGCACCCCATGAAATGCTTCTCCATGATCATAAAAAATTTCAGTACACGGACCACAAGGGCCCACATCTCCCATACTCCAGAAATTGTCTTCATCACAACGACTCATGCGTTGGGGATCTATGCCTATCACCTCTTGCCAGAGTGCTGCACTCTCATCATCACTGATGTGCACGGTCACCCAGAGACACTGGGGATCGATCCCCAACTCTTTGGTAAGAAACTCCCAGGCATATTCCATCGCTTCTTTTTTAAAATAGGCCCCAAAACTAAAATTGCCTAACATTTCGAAAAACGTATGATGGCGAGGGGTCACCCCCACCTGCTCTAAGTCATTGTGCTTGCCACCCGCTCGAATACAGCATTGTGAAGAGGTGGCTGCCCTAAAAGGCGGTTGAGCCGCTCCTAGGAAATAATCTTTAAAAGGCACCATACCCGCATTTACAAACAATAAGGTGGGATCATGGGCAGGCAGCAAAGAGGCTGAAGGGACTCTGGTATGCCCCTTGGATTCAAAAAAAGCTAAAAATTTTTCTCTAATTGTTGCACTGTCCATCTAAACCCAACCGTATCATCTCAAATGAAAACCCACGACGCCGCCAATATGCCCATTGCTGCGCCCCACTTTTTCTAGCCGCTTTGTGTCGATGCGAGGCAATGGATACCGACCAATCAGCAATCTGACACAAGGCCTCATTAATCATAGCAGAATCAATGCCCTGTTGCGCCAATTCTGAACGAATCACCAAGGGCCCATAGCCGCCATCAAAACGATGGCGCACCCACATCATGGCAAAACGCTCCTCACTCTGATAACCCTGAACCTGCAAATAGGTCATGGTTTGCTCAATCACCAATTCCGAATGCCCCTTCAGCAGCAATTTTTCTCGCAGTGCTTTAGCACTATATTCCCGACGCACCAGGCAACGCATGGCATCCACTAAGGCTGTAGAGTCCTCAATTGATTTCAACCACTTCCTCTTTTTTAGATGGTTCACGTTTGGGCAACAATTGCTCGCGAATGGTCTGGGCCAACGTATCACGGATTTCAGGATGATCTAGTAAAAATTGACGGGCATTTTCTTTACCTTGTCCAATTTTATCCCCCTGATAGCTATACCAAGCACCAGATTTTTGCAATAATTCTAACTCTACTCCCAAGTTTAAAATTTCACTTTCGAGTGAACAACCTTGACCATAATAGATTTCAAATTCGGCTTGCTTAAAAGGTGGCGCCACTTTATTTTTAACCACTTTGATACGCGTTTCATTACCAATAATTTCATCACCCTTTTTAATAGAGCCAATACGACGAATATCCAAGCGCACAGAGGCATAAAACTTCAACGCATTTCCCCCGGTGGTGGTTTCAGGATTCCCAAACATTACACCGATTTTCATACGAATTTGGTTAATAAAAATTACCAAGGTATTTGAGCGCTTGATATTGGCGGTCAACTTACGCAAAGCCTGAGACATCAATCTAGCCTGAAGACCGACATGCGCATCGCCCATTTCACCCTCAATCTCCGCCTTAGGCGTCAATGCCGCCACCGAGTCAATGACGATTAAATCTACCCCTCCAGAACGCACCAAAGTATCGGTGATTTCTAGGGCCTGCTCACCTGTATCGGGTTGAGCGATTAATAAATCATCCGTCATTACCCCTAAGCTCTTGGCATAATTGGGATCCAAGGCATGCTCTGCATCAATGAAAGCCGCCACACCACCATTTTTCTGGCATTGGGCGATGACTTGCAACGTCAAAGTGGTTTTACCCGAAGATTCTGGTCCATAAATTTCCACAACTCGGCCTTTAGGCAAGCCTCCGACTCCGAGAGCGGCATCTACACTCAAGGAACCTGTTGATATCACGTCCAAATCACCCAACACATCTTGATCCCCCAAGCGCATAATCGCACCACGACCATATTGACGCTCAATTTGCGTTAATGCCGATTCTAATGCTTGCTTTCTTTGCTGAGTCACGACTCACCCCACTAATGAACTAAAACTCCAGTGTAACGCAATTTAAATGAAAACCCTAGGGGGTAATAGAGAATTGTCAGTCTACCATTTCCGCGCTCTTTGTCATTCCCGCGAAAGCGGGAATCTCTCTTGGTCAGGTAAGACCCCCGCGTACGCGGGGGTGACAAGTGTTTGTCATTCCCGCGCTCTTTGTCATTCCGGCGAAAGCGGGAATCCCACACGCTCAGAGAAAATCGCCACTTTCGCGGGAATGACAAGAATCCAACATCGCCCCTATCATCTTATCAATGCCCACATAAGCCTCGTAGGCATTCTTTGCCAGCATATAAGCCGGAGTCGAAAAACATCCGCGCTCTTCGTCCACGCAATACCCATCAACCTCACAAGGCACGTGAACACCCCCCATCTCTTCGATGGCATTTGCCGCCTCTCCCTGTACCCCTACGGTGACTTGAACTCCCGACCCAAAAATAGCAGGCGCCATCACAGGAGCGATGCACATCAAGGCCAAAGGTTTTTGAGCCACCACACAAGCTCGGGCTACAGACAACCATGAGGGCTCTAACACCATGGCCGTCCCTTTTTGGGCAAAGTCACAAAGATTTAAAGCCGCGCCAAAACCACCAGGAACCACAATGCCATCTAGCTCCTCAATAACCAATGCTTGCAAAGGAGCGATCTCTCCTCGCATCAATCTTGCCGCTTCAGTCAGTATATTTCTCTGCTCATCCACCACTTCTTGACGATAATGATCCACCACTTGGGTTTGGAATTTCTCCGGAGCAAAGGCCAATACCTTACAGCCTCGCTGGGAGAGTGCAATCAAGGTGGCCACCGTCTCATGAATTTCACTGCCGTCATTGACGCCACAACCCGATAAAATGAGGCCTATCGTTTTCATGCATACTCCTCAACCATCGACAATAAAGATTTAGGCACAATTTTAGAAGCAAAACCGGCAGAGCCAAACGCTTCAAATCGCGCTTCACACACTTGCTGCATCGCCGCAATGGCAGGCTTGAGATAAATGCGTGGATCAAAAACATCGGGCTTGGTCGATAACACTTCTCGAATGGCGGCTGTGGCAGCCAAACGCAAGTCGGTATCGATATTCACTTTTCTCACTCCATGACGGATCCCTTCTTGAATTTCAGAAATGGGTACCCCGTAAGTTTTTGGGATATTCCCTCCATAGGTATTGATCTTATCAATCAAATCTCTTGGCACCGAGGAAGAGCCATGCATCACCAAGTGCGTATTGGGTAACTTGGCATGAATTTCTTTGAGTCTTGAAATTGCCAACACCTCACCGGTGGGAGGACGAGAAAATTTATAAGCTCCATGACTGGTCCCAATGGCAATGGCCAATGCATCGACCCCGGTTTCTCGTACAAATTGTTCTGCTTCATGGGGATCGGTCAATAATTGAGAATGACTCAACTCCCCTTCTGCTCCACTACCATCTTCTTCACCCGCAAGTCCTGTTTCCAGTGAACCCAAACAACCCAATTCTCCTTCTACAGAAACCCCACAAGCATGAGCCATCTCGACGACTGTTTTCGTCACTCGTACGTTGTATTCAAAACTCGCTGGAGTTTTCATATCTTCATGCAAAGAACCATCCATCATCACAGAACTAAAGCCCAATTGAATAGAACGTAAACACACCGCAGGAGAGGCGCCATGATCTTGATGCATACACAAAGGAATTTCTGGAAACTCACTCAAGGCCGCTGTCATCAATTGGCGTATGAACTCCGGACCCGCATATTTTCTCGCCCCAGCAGAAGCCTGTACAATCACTGGACTCTGCGTATGACGTGCCGCTTGCATAATTGCACGCAATTGCTCGAGATTATTTACATTAAATGCGGGCACCCCATACTCATGAGTAGCGGCATGATCCAATAATTGTCGCAATGAAACTAAAGCCATTTCTTCCCCCTTAGTCTGGAACTTGTAAAATATTCATGGAATTGGTTCCTCCATGCAACCCGAGTACTTCTCCTTTGGTAATCAATACCCGATCACCTGCCTGCACAACCCCCAATTCTTTTAACGTCATCACCGCAGACATCGCCAAGGTTTGTGGAGTCTGGGATGAGAGATCAAACAATACAGGATACACACTTCGATAGACATTGACCCGCTGCAAGGTTTTTAAATGAGGTGTTAGGGCATAGATAGGAATAGCATGTGCCACGCGAGACATCCACAATGGCGTTGAACCCGATTCGGTTAACGAAACAATAGCACGTACCGATAAATGCATGGCGGTAAACATACTCGCCATAGCAATGGCTTCATCAATGCGATGCCAAGTACTCTGGAGTCGTGGAGACAATTGTTTTTTAGGAAGCAGCGTTTTTTCGGCTTCCACACAAATCTCTGCCATGGCTTTCACCACTTCTACAGGATATTCACCCGTCGCCGTTTCTGCTGAGAGCATCACCGCATCCGTACCATCGAGTACAGCATTGGCCACATCGCATACCTCTGCTCGAGTGGGAATGCTATTCATAATCATGGATTCCATCATTTGAGTGGCAGTAATCACCACTTTATCTAGGGCACAAGCCCTGGAAATAATATGCTTCTGAATCCCCGGAAGGCTCGCAAAACCCACTTCAACGCCCAAATCTCCTCGCGCCACCATCACCGCATCACTCACTCGAATTAATTCGTCCAAGTGAGCAATGGCCTCTGCACGCTCGATTTTTGCCACAATATCTTGACTTCCACCCGCCTGATGAATTAACTTCCTGGCTTCCTGAATATCTTCAGCTTGTCTAGGAAAAGAAATGGCGATGTAATCAACATCCAATTGCACCGCATGGATCAAATCTTCTTTATCTTTTGCAGTGAGAGAAGGCGCACTCAACCCTCCACCAAATCGATTGATGCCTTTATGATCAGATAAAACACCACCCACCAACACTTCGCAATGGATTTGTGCCTCTTGGATTGTTAAAACACGAAGCTCTAGACGACCGTCATCTAACAAAAGCCTATCACCAACTTTTACATCATGAATTAAATCCATGTAATCCAGAGCAACGCCCTCAAGATTTCCCAAACGGGTCGATTGCGTATCCAGAACAAAAGATTGCCCGACGGACAAGCTGACGCAGCCTTTTTCAAAACAACCAATGCGAATCTTAGGGCCTTGCAAATCTGCTAAAATTCCCACGGTGGTTTGCAATGCTTTCGCCGCCTCTCTCACCCAAGACAAACGTTCTTGATGCGCAGACAAGCTGCCGTGAGAAAAGTTCAAACGCACCACATCCACACCGGCTGAAATCAATTCTCGAATTTGTTCTGGAGAATCTGTTGCAGGACCTAGTGTAGCAACAATTTTAGTCTGACGACGCAATGACACTCTCCACTAGAAATACACATTTAAGCTGGCAGAAATTGTGTGATCACGAAGTCGCTCTCTAACTCTTTGCTTAGCACCTAAGCTATCCTTGATATCCACATTGGCACGCGTGCTAGTTAGGTAATGATATCCCAAGTCGATGGCCCAACCTGTTTGCACGTAACGCAAACCCAATAAGCCTTGTCCTACCACAACGCGACCACCACCAGCGATGTGATCGATATAAGTCACAGAGTTCAATTGTCGACGCACATTGGCACCCCCAACACCGGCGCCCAAATAAGGGACCCAGTTCGGTTCAACATCTTGAATATCATAATAGACATTCGCAGAGACTATGGAAGCATTCAAATGCCCTGCCACACCAGCAGGAGGCACACCGCCCACTCTAAAGTCTTCTATCGTATTGTGTACATAACGACCTTCTATCTCGTAGCGCACTGGCGTAAGTTCATACCCTAAAGCCATACGCAATGCGTAACCCTTGTCATAATCCAATCGCCAGGTGGTCGTTCCCGTACCCGAATCTGCAAAATTGCGAACTTCATGAGAAACAATATTCAAACCAGGCCCCAGCGCCATATAACCTTGAGCCATGGCAACTCCACCAAATAGCAACATTGCCCATACATACTTCTTCATGAACTCTCCTTTTAACAGTAACCTAGTGATGTTAACGGATTTTTTGGGATCAATACAAGGGGCAATAGGGAGAGTCCTGTCGCAGGAGTGTCAAACCATTGGCAACCCTCCCTACCTGTGATAGGATATCCCATCATTTAGGACATTCAGATCATGGCTTATCGAGGTTCAACATCCTATTCACATGGGCAGTCTCCTAGGATTGGTGTGCTCATTGCCAATCTGGGCTCTCCAAAAAGCCCAAAGCCGAAAGACATTCGAGCATTTCTTGGAGAATTTTTGTCAGATCCGCGTGTGATTGAGCTCCCCAAATTTCTGTGGCAACTCATTTTACGTGGAGTCATTCTACCTTTCAGGCCTAGAAAACTCCAACCCCTTTACGAGAAAATCTGGCATGAACACGGCTCTCCTTTGCATGTTCATATGAATGATCTTACCCACTCTTTGCAACAATACTACCAAGACACACCGATTAAAATCGTCATGGGCATGCGCTATGGAGAACCCTCCATTCAACAAGCCCTAAAAGAATTACAAGATCACCACTGTCATCGCATCATTGTCTTGCCCCTATATCCACAATACTCTGGAACCACCACAGGCAGCGTATTCGATGCGCTAGCAAAAGCGCTGCAACACACTCGCCTGGTGCCTAGTATTCAATTCATCCATCAATATGCTGATCACCCGGCTTATATTCAAGCCATTGCACAATCCATTCAAAACTTTTTCTCTACCCATGGAAAACCGGATGTGCTCCTCTATTCT
This sequence comes from uncultured Gammaproteobacteria bacterium, assembly GCA_964350565.1. GTDB lineage: Bacteria > Pseudomonadota > Gammaproteobacteria > CAYGKN01 > CAYGKN01 > CAYGKN01. Next base: position 1,446 of record CAYGKN010000013.1, on the reverse strand, counting down.
TTTCACGGATTGCCAGCAAAATTACTCCAACAAGGAGATCCCTACTTTTGCTATTGCCAAAAAACCGCACGTTTAATCAGCGAATTCTTGGAGCTACCCAGCACGCAATGGAGCGTGAGCTTTCAATCTCGCTTTGGTCCAACCCAATGGCTGCGTCCTTATACCGTTGAACATATTCAACACTTAGTGAATAAAGGCGCTAAAAAGATTTATATCATCGCTCCAGGTTTTAGTGTAGATTGCCTGGAAACTTTGGAAGAAATTCAAATTCAACACAAAGAAGTGTTTGAACAAGCAGGAGGAAAAGTGTTTCATTATATTCCTGCTCTCAATGCCTCTCCCCTTCACAAAGAATTCCTCACCACCCTCATCGAGCAAGCGCTCCAAGGGCAATTGCCCATCGCCCCACCCGCTAAACTCTGTCAATGCAAAGCGCTAGGTGTATCTGAATGAGTACAGTAAGCATTGCAGGAAGTCTGCACCAACTTTTCATCGATAACCATATCGCTCCTGATTGGAAGAGTGTGTTAACACACTCTTGTGCGCAATTGCCGAAAGCTTATCTCGACAAGTTATTGACTCAAAAGGATTACCTACCCAAACCTCATCAACTCTTTGCTGCCTTTCAACAACCTCGTGCCAAGGTGCAAATCATTTTGATGGGGGAATCTCCATACCCCAGAGCAGATTCTGCCAATGGTTTTGCTTTTTGGGACGCCTCTGTTGGCAATCTCTGGTCCAAAACAGGATTATCGACTCAGGTGAATCGAGCCACTTCACTCCGCCATTTCGTCAAGATGCTCTTGATCGCTGAAGGATTATTGTCTAGCACGCATTGTTCTCAAGAAGCCATTGCGAAATTAGACAAAAATACACTTTGCCACACACTGGATGAACTCTTTTTAAATATGCTAGACAAAGGTTTTTTGCTACTCAATGCCAGCTTAGTACTCGATCCACATACCCCAAAAACCAAAACTGCAAAACTATTTCTACCCTTTGTCGCCGCAGTGCTCCATGCCTTGCCCCATGCAACCCTATTGCTATTTGGAAATCTTGCTCAATCTCTCTCTCGGTACTGGAAAGGCAAAAAAATGATTTGTGCAGAACACCCTTATTGTGTTTCTTTTTTGCAACGACAACCCATCATTGATTTTTTCTCCCCCCTTCATTTAATACGAGCCTCACATGTCTGATGCGTTCACACCTCATGCCAATGAGTGGTGGGATCCAGAAGGCCCCATGAAAATGCTGCATGTGTTTAATGCATGGCGTACGCAATGGCTGTGTTTGCGTTACACGCTAGAAGGAATGCACATTCTTGATTTGGGATGTGGTGCAGGATTAATGGCAGAATCATTGAGCAAACTGGGGGCAAAGGTAATCGCCATAGATGCTTCAGAGTTTCTCATTCATGCCGCACAAGAACATGCAACACTCCAAGGA
>CAYGKN010000012.1:2184-27780 GCA_964350565.1 uncultured Gammaproteobacteria bacterium | reverse complement strand
CATGAAAATGATGGATTCTTCTCGGTGTAATAATGTGTTAGGTCAGAGCTATTATTTTGAAAATATAGATTTTTATGACAGAGTGCTCGATTCCATAAAGGATTTTTTGCCCAATTTTTCTTTGATTGATGGTGGTTTGAAATTTTTATCCAATCCCATGCAGATATACAATAAGCGAAAACTATTATTTGAGTATCATGAATTTTTTCAGTTAGCCCTCTATAAAAAAATCCCTATTGCTGAAATATACTCTGCAATTGAAACAATGGATAAAAAAACGGAACTGAGAGGGTTGCTGCCTCGGCTGTCTCCTTTGGTCCTAGTTTTTAAAGGTTTTTTAGAAAATGTCAATATACTTATTCAATTTTTAGAAAAAAAGACCGAGTTTCAATCTTTTTTAAAAAAAATTATATTCTCTGTAAGCTATTCGTTAAATTTAAAAAATGCAGATTTCAATCAAAGGTTTTTTTTAGAGAACTTGTTTTTGCGGTGGGCTTATGCTGTAGATCCTATGTCATTTGATATAGAAGTGTTTTTGTCTTGGTTTATGGGTTTCTCCAATTTTTTTCACCCTATAAATTCTGATTGCTATGTATTTTTTCATTATGCTTTATTTGCAGTATTGAAAAAACAGCAGTTTGTTCAGGAAGATTTTTCGGGATCTGTGCAGTTGGATGGAGCTGTTCTAGTCGATGGCGCCATGATTGCGGACGATGATTTGGCATTAATGAAGCCAAGAGACCTGAGTCAATCCAGGATGTTGGCAAAAGATTTTGTCGCGGCGTATTTTTCTCTTGTTGAAATACACAGACAGAATAAATCTACACAGGAAGTTTACCAAAAAGCTAGAGATCAAATTTTTGAACAATACCTTGGCCCCATTTCTTGTGTCCAAGAGTTACCTGCAAATCTGGTTGATCAAATTAATAGCGCATTGCCTGCTACTCTCGTCACTCGCGCGAAAATCATGCTGAAGAAAGTCATCCTTGGATGTGATGAAAAAGAAGTGCCTGCTTTTCTCAATGTGTTTCTGGATTTTTATGAACACTTAAAAAATAAGAAAGAGTCAGGAGAAATGCCTTTGTCGTTGACTTGGTGCTTTGGGATGTTGTCGCGTATTCCCTGGGGATTGATGAGTTTCGACCTGCGATCGTTCAAGTTGTTTCTAGAAGGTTTATTGAATCGATCGGTAGAATTCGGTTTTTCTGCCTTGCCTGCTTTTTTGGAGGCATTTCCAGCGTATGCATTTTCTGTTGACTTGTTTGAACGTTATTCGTCGATGCTACAGAAGATATCTCAAAAGAGGGGTTTATTGCTGTTGGGCCAGTGTTATCCGGTGTTGTCAAGATTGCTTGAGTTGGAGAAGCATCACCCTGCGCAACATTCAGAATCTGCAGAAGAAAAGAAATCAGAAGCGCCATTAGACCCTATAGAAAATATTTTTTACGCTTTAACAAGCTTATCTCAAAAATATCCCATATTTTCTGAAGACTTTTGTGTTCTCTTGTGTCACTTGAAAGATTCAAGGCTTGTTGATATCGATCAATTATTGGGTTTCTTGTATCAACATCTAGAGCAAGAGGTTCTAGAAGAGCTGCTATTTTCTTATAAAGATTCCCCCGATGATTTAGTGGAGATTTTTGGTTTTATTCAACAAAAAACGAAGGATGACGATGTAAAAAAACAATTTTTTGATTTTCTTTCCAGAATTGTTTTGGGTGAAGATAAAAAACGAGTGTTCATTTCTGATGTGGAGGAAAATTGGAGTCGCATTGAGGCGCGACTGCCTCTTTTTTCTGGGGATCCCCCTTATCCCACGCTTGAGTCATTGAGGTTTGAGCAGAGCCCTGTAGTAAAGAAAGATCTTGCTTCCTTAGTTGGTGATACATTTAACAAACGCTCTGCAGAAGAGAAAGTGAAAGCCATTACCGACGCTATGGAGTATTGCTTAGGAACGATGGGTGCATTTCACCCAGAGCAACGTGATACCTTGTTGTTGGCTCTCAGCAATAAGAATCATTGCAATTTTCGGGTGCAAACCGGAGAAGGAAAAACTCGAATTATTGCTGCATTATTGTCGATATTGTGGTTGGAGTCTGGTGTGGCTATTGATTACGTGACTGACAATCAGGCTTTGTCAGAAGAGTTGCATCATGGTTATCGGGCATTCTTCAAGCTGATTCATTGTCCGGTTGCGATACTGAAGCAGGGAGATCCCCCAGCATCCTATCATAGAAGTGGCATCAACCTTTTTATTGGAAATCGTGACTTATCGAATTTTAAGAGTTCAGCACTGTTAGAAAGAAATTTTGAAGTATGGAGTGAGCCTGAGAAACGGGTGTTGGTGGTGGATGAATCTCATCGCGTATTATCAGGCCCTATAGTTCAGCAGCATTCGTTTGGAATTACCGCCTCATGCGAAGATGGTTTAGAGCAAGCACTCTCTGATGTCGATAATTGGTTTCATTATTGTTTGAAAGAAGGAAAAAATCGTACTCTTCAGTTATTAAAAAAAGAATTAAAACTTAATGTCAAAGAAGAGATTCTGGGAGACATGTTATTGGCTTGTCAGCGTGCAAGAACCTTAAGAAAAGATATTGATTATTGCATCTTGCCGGAGTCTATGATTTTTCATGATGGGCGTTGGATATTTGCGTCTGCAGTGGTGCCTATTGATCAAACGAATCATCGTATTCCAGCAAAGCGTAGTGAGTTTTATCGAGATTGCTCTGTGCAGTTTCAACAACCTTTTCTAATGAGGGCATTGTGTTTGTTTCTGAAAAAACACGAATGTTTGAATGTAATTGTACCCACTGCCACACGCACCTTAGCCTTAGGTAGTACGGATCAATTGATGAAAGCGTATCGCCAGGGTCAGATGTTCTTCTTTTCTGGAACTCCAGCGCAGCCTCCTGGACTTTCTTTTGAATTTCATGATATTCCTCGTCATCGGGCAAATGCGCGCGTGGATCGAGGGATTCAATGGGTTAAGGATGAAAAGCGCAAAACCGTAGCGATTCGTCAACATATTTTGGAAGCATCAAAATCGCATCGTCCTGTCATCATTTTCTGCAAAGACGGCTCACAAGTGATGTATTTGAAAGACGCTCTCTCTCATTTCACGCACTGTGATTTTTATGTGAGTAAAGCAGATACGAAATCCAGTGAAGAGAGGGCATTGCTGCGTGCGGCCACTAAGACAGAGAAAACGGTGGTAATCATCACATCCACTCAAGGATTAGGGGCAGATTTTCAGGTGAATGATCGGATTGAAGCCTTGGGTGGATATCTTGGCTTGATGACGTACCTGAGTGAGGATCCCCAAACTCATCAAACTTTAGCCCGTGTGGGGCGCCAAGGAATGAGGGGCGAAACGGTGATCGTGGTCAGTCAAGCAGAATATGCAGCCTACACGGGTTCGAGAAATTTTTTATATCCAGAGCAGGAATTGGCGAAATATCATCAGCAGCAAGCCATCCGAGAAAGAGAGCATTCTCGGTGGTTGGCTCGTTTGAGATGGGTCTATGATAGTTACCAAGAGGAATATTTAAAACAACCCCGTGAGGAAAAAGAGCAGAAATTTATCCCAGCCGCACAACGAGAGATGGAGATTTATGCGAAAAAAGCACCTGCTGAGCCGGTGTTCGCACAATATGAAAATAATATCTGGGAACTTTGGAATAAATATATTTCACACGAAGAAGTGAAAGTTGCAGAGCCTCAACCCATGAAACTTTCTTCACCACGTTTATACAGTTATCAACCCATAGAGCGTTTTGCAAGAGCGTGGGATCCTGTGCATTTTGGTCAACCGAAAGTGTATACCAGTTTTTTTGCCAAGACGCGTGCAGGGATTTTTCCTGGGGTTAATGCTGGGGTAGAGATGCAAGCCTTATGGTTGTGCATTCGAACCCGCACTCGAGAGGGGCGTGGGTTATTTGCCAATACCCGAGCCTCCCTACGGGCTTTGGGCATTCCTCCTTCCCATGGATTGCTATCCATGTTTTTACTGATGGGAAGTGCGTATTTAGCGACAGAAGTCTGTTGTTTTTATGCGGGATTTTCTTCTTCGTTGAATTTATTGTTGAGATTCCCATCGGTTCCATGGCAAGTGCATGCGCTGATGGGCGGGTTGGTGCTGGGCGCATTGCTATTGTTTGCGTTAACGTACTATTGTCTGAAATCACAGGAGCGTGTCTTAAAAGAAATCGCTCCATATATGAATCCGAGAATAGGAATGATCACAGATTAAAGTGCGGGTTATTCCACCACGCTGACATATTCAAATGCCACCATCACACGCCTCACGCCATGGATGTTTCTGGCCAATTCCACTGCTTTTTTCCCTTGGGGCTGGGTGACGAGTCCCATCAAATACACGGTGCCGGCTTCGCTGACCACTTTGATTTGGCTAGATTTCAAACCTTCATGTAGCAGTAACTCCGTTTTAACGCGGGAGGTGAGCCAAGTGTCTTTGGAGCGCTGCATAGCTGTACTATTCGGGCCCACGGTGATGGCATTGACCACGCGTTTGAGGTGTGGGACTTGTTTGGCATCTTGATAGGCCTGCTGCTTAGCACTGGCATTGGGAACTTGACCAATCAGTAATGCAATGCGATTAAATACGGCTGCACCAATGTGACTTTGTTTTTCGAGCACCAGAGATTGCTGCCAAGCCAGATGAATGGCATGGTGGATTTTCTGATCGGTGATGATGGTGCTATTGCTTCGGCGATCATAGACAATGGCCCCACCAGTGGCTGCACCCGCAACAAAGGCCACCGGAGCACAAGCACTGGCGCACAAAAGCAAGGCGGTCAGGGCACTACGCCAAATCGAGTGATTCATGGGCCATCTCCTGCAATAAACGCTCATCTGAGTCTAACAGGGCGCACCAAGTATGTAAAATACTGATGTGGACTTCTTGAGCAATGGCAGTTTCATTCGAGGGGACATCGATGAGAATGTCGGTGTCTTGAAGGAGGGTTGCCAACGTGCCACCACCGGTTTTGGTGAGTGCAATGATATGGGCGCCTCGCTTATGCGCCGCTTTGGCGGCTTGTAAAATATTGCGGGAGTGACCACTGGTGCTGAGCAGTACGGCTACATCGCCAGGGCGCGCTAAGGCATTCATGGGTTTGGCATAGACGGCTGCAAAATCTTCATCGTTGGCAATGGCAGTCATGGTGCTGACATCGGCATTGAGGCAGAGTGCCGCCAGAGGGCCTCGATTGCGTTCAAAACGGTTGAGTAATTCTCCACAAAAATGCAGCGCATCGCTCGCAGAGCCTCCATTCCCGCAACAGAGTACTTTTCCGCCTTGCAATAGGGATTGTGAAATCATGTCAGAGGCTGCAATGATTTTATCGGCCAGGTGAGCAAAGGTCTGCTCCTTGGCTTGAATGCTGCGTTCAAAGCGCTTTCTTAGGCAGGCGTACTTATCGATCATCTCATCCCTCACTATTCCTTAAACACTTTACAATAACACGTTATTTGCACCAAGGATAGCCCCTAGGAGGGCGTAAGAAAATCGTGCATAATAGGGGGATTGATTTTGAGATTGATATGAATAATGATGCAGCAGTGGTTTATCGGGTCCATTTTCTAGGGAATGACACGTATTACCAAATTTATGCGAAATCCATTCGCGAGAGCAGTTTGTTTGGTTTTCTAGAAGTGAGTGAATTGTTATTCGGAGAGCATTCGAATATTGTCATCGATCCCTCTCAAGAGCGATTACGAACGGAATTTGAGAATGTCGAGCGACTCTACATTCCCATGCAAGACATTGTTCGTATTGATGAAATGACCACCACTGGTGCACCAAAGCTCACCTTGATTGGCAATCAGAAGGACAATGTTCGTCATTTTCCTACGCGCCCCAATCGAGAAGTGAACAAAGAAGAGGATGAATGATGATCTGGGATAAGATTTGGTGGGCTCCTGTTTGGTACGCGTTGCTGGCCCTATTTGCCGAATTGATTTTGCGTGGATTAAAGCGCCGTTTGCATGCTAAAGAGCATGGTGGTTATCAGAAAGCGTTTCATGCATCGTTATTGCCCCTTCGCGTGTTGCTCTTGTTGGCATTGGGTTATGGCTGGCTGGCGCAATGGGTGGCTTGGTTGGCGCATGGGGTTGAATTTTTGTCGAGCTTGGGAGATGTTGTCCCTCTTGTTTTGCGTCTATGGGGCATGTGGTGGGCTTGGCGATTGTTAAATGTCTTGGAGCATTGGCTTTGGGAGTCTAAAGTTGAGGGGCTTGACAAAACCACTGCCACTGCTATTACGCATGCCTTGAGAATTGTTGTCATTGGGGCTTTGGTGTTGATCACTTTGCCGCTTTTTGGAGTCTCAACCAGTGGTATTCTCGCGGTCGGGGGCGCTGGTACATTAATAGCTGGTTTAGCCGGTCGTGAAATGCTTGCCAATTTTTTTGGTGGATTGACCATCTATTTGGATTCACCCTTTAAAATCGGGGATTGGATCCGCTCTCCCGATAGAGATATCGAGGGTATGGTCGAATACATCGGTTTTCGTGCCACGCGGGTAAGAACGTTTGATAAGCGGGTGCGCTATATCCCAAATGCAATTTTCTCTTCAATCATTTTAGAAAATCCCAGCCGAATGAGTCATCGTCGTTTCCAGCATCGTTTAGGAGTGCGTTATCAAGATGAGCCATTGATTGGTGAAATCAGTCGACGATTGCTTGAATTTTTAAAGCAGCATCCAGAGATTGATCAAACAGAGAGGGTGAGTGTGACCTTGGTGCACTTAGCCGATGCCAGTTTGGAGTTGGGAATTGATGCATTTACGAAGCTCACTGGTTTTGTGCCGTATTTGGTATTGCAGCAGGAGTTGCTCTTAAAAATGATGCAGATAGTAAAAGCGGCTGGGGCAGATTTTGCTTATCCCACTCAAGAATTATATTTGCGTCGTATTGAGGAGAACATTGATGAATAAACGAGAAGCGATTCAGGAATTGGCTGCAGAGAGTGAGTGTTTAGTGGATGCACATCAGTTGGAGCTGGCTCTGGATGAGATGGCAGTTGCCATGCATGCAGACTTGGCCGACTCCAATGTAATTATCTTGGCCATCATGACAGGGGCGTTGGTGCCACTGGGTCATTTATTGACGCGACTGAAATTTCCTGTACGTTTAGACTATTTGCATGCTACGCGTTACCAGGGAGAGTTTAAGGGAGGAGAGATTGATTGGCGGGTCTTGCCGCGTTTCCCTTTGCGTGGAGAGCATGTAGTGATCTTCGATGATATTCTGGATGAAGGCTTGACCTTAAAAGCGGCGGTGGATTTGGCCAAAGCGCAGGGTGCGGCCAGTGTGAAAACGGCGGTGTTGTTGGATAAGGGGCATTCTCCTTATTTCACTACAGGAGAAGATTATCGTTTAGATTATAGAGCGCTTCATATTCCCAATCGATTTGTTTATGGATTTGGTTTGGATTATATGGAATATTGTCGCAATGCGTTTGGTATTTTTGCAAAGAAGGAGGCGTGATGATTAAAACACGCATTGCACCCTCTCCAACAGGGGCTCCACATATTGGTACGGCCTACATTGCGTTGATGAACTATATGTTTGCCAAGCAGCAGGGAGGAGAATTTATTCTTCGCATTGAAGATACCGATCGCGCTCGCTCGACTGTACAATCGGAGCAAGCCATTCTAGAGGCGCTGCGTTGGTTGGGATTGTCTTGGGATGCGGGTCCTGATGTAGGTGGGCCTCATGGACCTTATCGGCAGAGTGAGCGTTTAGGCATTTATCAGCAGCATGTGCAACAGTTGGTGGATAAAGGGCATGCCTTTCATTGTTTTTGTAAGCCAGAGCGCCTCGATCAATTGCGCAGTGCCCAAAGAGCTCAGGGCATGAAACCTCGTTATGATGGTCATTGTTTGCGGTTGGATGGGGCAGATGTGAAAGCCAGACAAGCAGAGGGTCAAGCGAGTGTAGTGCGTATGAAAATCCCCAGCGAAGGAGATTGCCTGGTGCATGATAGGCTTCGCGATCCGGTGCGTTTTGCTTGGGAAGAAGTCGACATGCAGATTTTGCAAAAATCGGATGGTTGGCCGACTTATCATTTGGCAAATGTGGTGGATGATTATCTGATGGAGATCACCCATGTGATTCGAGGAGAAGAATGGTTGCCTTCTTTGCCTAAGCATCAATTATTGTATGCGTATTTTGGTTGGGAGATCCCAGAGTTTATTCATTTACCCTTGTTGAGAAATTTAGATCGTTCCAAGTTGAGTAAGCGCAATAATCCCACGAGTATTCTATGGTATCGACAAATGGGCTATTGGGCACCGGCCCTGTTGAATTTTTTAGGGTTGCATGCGCTCTCTTTGCAGGAGGGGGACAATGAAGTATTGACCTTAGATGATTTGGTAAAACAAGCGAGAATAGAACATATTGCATTGGGTGGTCCCATCTTCGATACGCAAAAACTGGACTGGCTCAATGGCCGTTGGTTGCGTGAAAGGTTAAGTGACGAAGAATTTTGTGAAGGTTTTTCGTCTTGGTTGAGGGATCGTGGCGTGTTGGATCAAGCATTATTGCTGGCTAAACCTCGCATCGAGAAATTTTGTGATGCAGGGGAGTGGTTATTGCCCATGATGCAAGGGGGGGTATTAGAAAATGCAGAGCTATTGTATTCCACTGGACTGTCCCCAGAGCAGGTGCGATTGGCATTGAGTGTAGCCACAGTGTCGTTGTCAGAATTGGTGGAATTTGATAAGCAGACGATACAATCGTGTTTCAAAGAAATTTCCTCCACAATGGGCGTGAAATTAGGAAAATTAACACAATTGTTTTATGTGGTGTTTCAGGGAAAATCTCAGGGCTTACCCTTGTTTGCCAGTATGGAATTGCTCGGTGCGGATATTTGCCAACATAGATTGCGACAAGCATGTATGCTGCTGGGGTTAAGTCGGGCGGAGCAAGCAAGATGGGTGAAAGGCGAATAATAGTTTGAATAAAATATTCGCGATGTGGTTTATTCTGTGAGTAATTGAGGTTTTTTTACTTCTTTGTTACTTCACTGCACTGGAATGCCGTTAATGCTCTGCTAGTTATAGTCTGTGAATCCAGGTAGAATGTGTCGGCTTAGATATTTTGGGGGGTTTTTTATGGTTAATCATTTCGACTTTGCTACTGCTACAGAAAGGAGAATAACTGTTGGTGGAGAGAGGGACTCATTGAAATGCTCTCTCACCTTGGAGCAGCTTGAGAAAATAGAGAAGTTGGTGTCACTCGAAAATCGGCTGATCTGTATGAAACGAGAACTCTTGTTCATTTATTTTGCTATGGGTGCTTCTAGATCTCTACTGAGTAAAATTGCAAAAAGTATGTTTTCTAAAGGTTTCGAGAGAGTTCAAACATGGAGCCAGATAGAGCAATTAAAATGTGAAAGTTTTCAGGATGCCAACTGTCTCCCTGAAGGCCTAGTTCAAGAACTTAGAGAGGAATCACAGGAAATGCCCTCGGCCCAGAAATCGTTAGAGACAGAAAAAAAGCCGGTTGTTTCTAGTTCATTTTTGGAGGATCCTGATCAAAAGCTTGCATGTAAAGCTCTCGCGCTGATGATTGCTGCGGGAGTGAGTGAAACAATCGCCATTGGCGCCTTGTCGGGTTTCCAAGCAATCAGTTCTGCATCGGTCGTTGCGCCTGTCAAGGCTGCCGCTTTTGCAGGCAAGGCTACCACTGCTGGTTTTGCTAGCAAGGCTACCACTGCTGGTTTTGCAGGCAAGGTTGCACCTGTTGTTGCTGCTACTGCCAAGAGTAGTGTCCTGGTGACTGCAGGCTCTGTTGGTGCTGTAGCTGTCGCAGGTGTGATTGTAGGTTATGTGCTGTATCATTATGGAAATGTTTTGCTATTAGTCTCTAAAAAAGGCGTTCAATTTTTTGTGGATCTGTCAACGAAGTTTTTTGTGCGGTGTGTTGGACAATCTGTTGATCGCAGATTTGAGCCTGATCCTGGGCCTGTGGATGCGAGTGATGTGGCTCGTGATCGTGCGATTCAAGCACTTTCATCCCCGATAGACCCCCCGACGACTGGTCCTGCATATGAGTATATTCACAGTCTTCTTTTAGTGCTTTATGGTATTATTCGTGATGAGAATTATGATGTCCGCTATTCTACTTGCACAGTTGATGGGCAGACAGTGACTAGACCTGTAGCTCGCTTGGCTCTTAAAATTAGCGCGGAAATAAAAAGGACAGAGGATCAAAATATGCCTGCCAGGAACCCTCTGACTGAAACAGAACAATGTGTTAGAGAATTAGAAGAGGTGCGTTCTGGCATTGATGGGGGGAAGAAGATATTAAACGACGCATTGAATAGTAATTTTTTGTTATTTTTCTCTAATTCAGATGTACGCAATAGGGCGTATAAAACCCTATTAGGTAAAGATCAGGGTTTTCGTGAGGATATAAGTAGAAGAGTGACCCTTACCAATTTATTGGATCGTCTGGGTCTTTTCATCTCGGGAATTGAACAACGTCGTGAAGCGCAAGGTGTGGAACAACAAACGGGCGCTGTGCGTAAAGAGGTAAATGCCGATTGTGAAGCTCAGGTTGGAGCTGGTACATGACCACTGTGAATATTTCCTTGCATAAGGCAGCAGCTGAAGGTGATGTTAATCTATTGCAAAGAGAGCTTAAGGCTATTCCTAAGGTCGCTCCTGTACAGTATTTTTTGGAAGAAGAGGAAATTGCTTATTTAAAGCTTCAGAATATAACTGATCTTTTTCTACTCAACTCTCCTTTTGATGGACGGGGTCTTTTACCTGTGCATTGTGCGGCACTGAATGGGCAGATTGAGGCTTTGAAGTTCCTTTCGGATCAAATCGCCCTTCATCATGGCAATTGGGGGCACTGGACGGTTTTTCATTTCGCGGTGCTTAGGGAAAGTTTTAAAAACAGTCAGTTGATTAGATATTTATTTGTACATTATCCGAAATTTTTTGAAATGAGGAATTTCGCAGGACGTACTCCCTTAGATGTGGCAATAGAGCGTAAAAAAAAGACGAACGCAGCACTATTGGTGTCTTTAGACAACTCTGTGCTTTCAAAAAAAAATTGGTACAAGTTGACCCCCGTGGAATTTGTTGATCGTCTTTTTCCAGGTGAAGCCTGGGATGGTTTTTCAAAGATTGCGAGTGAAACCCCCCTTCATTTTGTGCTTTCCTCCCATTTTGATGAGAAGAGTTCCGATTTTAAGTTGAAGATTTTATCAACGCAAATTGATCAGCCGAAAGCATGGAGTTGGCTCACTAAACCAGTGGGCACTGATTCTTTGTGGGATTGTGCGTTACAGATAAATAAAGATGAAAGCTTTTTCCCTGAGGAAGAAACATTGTTGAAAAACTATGGGCTGGAATGCGAAGGGTTTACTCTTTGGAAAAAATTTGTTGAAGAAAAATGGTTTTATTTGGTATTTCTGTTGGCCAGTGCCCTTGAAAAAAGTGCTGTTGCTTTGAGTGATAAAAATTTATTCGAAAAGGTTTCTGGTTCTGAAAATAGCCTTTTACATTTTTCGATACTGAAAAAACGTCATAAAATGATACCTGTCCTTCTAGAAAAAGCACCGCGCTTAATTCATCAAAAAAATAAAGATGGGGATAATCCACTAGTGTTATCGGTGAAGACCAACAATTTTTCTGGATTTTGTGATTTGGTAGCACCTTTTTTGAAGGGTGGTTTTAGAGACGCGGAAAGTCGTGAAACCTTATACGATATGGCGGTGGCTATTTTATCGGATCCTTCCACTTGGCATTGGTTTTCAGAATTCAAAAAATATTTTAAAGAGGTGCGTAAGGTTTTTAATGTCATGCATAAAGGAGGTTTCCTGCACGCTTGTGTTCAATATGGATGTTTGGAATGGCTGACGTATGCGCTAACCTTTTATGCGCCTTACGAAGTTTGGTATGAGATAGATGCTGGAGGAAATACAGTAGCGCATTCGGCGGTTTCTGAAAACCAGTTCGAGATTGTGGTTCGATTATTCGAGTATGATCCTGGCTTGTTTGTTGTAAAAAACAAACAGGATGAAGAGCCAGTGATCAGTGCGTTGAAAGCAAGTCGATTCTCTATCATTCATTATTTATACCAGAATGCAAATCTTGACCTCAGAGAAAAGGCAAGAGATGCTTTATCTCGGCTCATTCAGAAATCAAGAGATCCTGAAAAGTCTCTTTATGAAAATTTGAGCACGCGATTGGATTTGGCTTTTCCTAAGCAAGTGGCTTCTAGAGAAACTGTTCGGTATGAGAGGATTCGTTATTTAGTGTTTCAGGGGGGGGGATCAAAAGGTTATGCGTATATTGGTGCCTTGCAAACGATTCAAGAGCAATGGGCCAAATCTATGGGGGATACCAACGAAACTTTTCTTGATGGGGTTCTAGGGGTGGGTGGCGCTTCTGCGGGTTCAATTACGGCGTCGTTATTGGCTTCAGGTTGGGATGGCGATAAATTAGAGCAAAGACTGAAAGAGTTCGATGGCATGACATTTATGGATGGTGATGCCCGCATCCTAATAGAGAATTATAAGCGTTATTCTCGCACCCAGGACGTCATGTCTACACAAGGTGTGAATGACAGCTTCTTGTATGCGCTGAATATTGTTGGGAGTGCGCTGTTCAGTGTGCTTTCACAACTTCAGGGAGTGGGCACTGCATTGGGTGTGTCACCGATGGTGATAGGAGTTTCTAATGTATTGAGTTTTCTATTTGGCAAACTTTCAGAAACAAAATGGGTGACTGACTTGGTGGGTCGATTGAAAGAAAATGCTGCCCTTTTGAGCTTTTATTCTGCTTCTGGAAAGTTTAGGAAAGGTGCGTCAGATTTTTTGGGAAACCTCTTTCAAAATGGTGGGATTTTTCCTGGAGAAGCATTTTATCAATGGATGGATAAAAATTTTCGAGAAGGCATTGTTCAGACCCTCATTAGGGTATGCGAATTAAAATCCATTACAGAGTATCTCGGTATAGTGTCTTGGATAAAGGAATTTCATTTGGAATCATTGTTTGATGTTGCAAAATTATCAAATATTCACTCAGAAGATATGGGTTTTATTTTAGAGTCGACATTAAATCCATGGATCACTTTTTCTGAATTTGAGAAATTGAAAACAGTAGTGAATCGTTGTTTATCTAAAGTCGTTTTCAAAGATTTGCGGGTGGTGGCATTTAATGTCTATTCAGGTAAGTCGGAGGAGTTTTATTTTGAAAAGACTCCTGACGTGATTATCACAGATGCTATTCGAGCATCCATGTCCATCCCGATACTTTTCCAGCCTTTTGTCATCCGAGAGAAAAAGGATGGATTGATAGGCGCACATCAATTTTTTGTTATTAACGAAAAGGAAGAGCCTGTTTGTTACCTTGATGGTGGTGTTGGGAATAATTTTCCTATAGGTCTTTTTGATCAAGAAGAAATTTCTTCCGATGTGGGGTTACAGTCGCCTTTTTTTCGTTCAGATGTGTTGGGTTTCCGTTTGTTGGCAAAAGAAAAAGTGGATTACTATACGTCAGGCTATGTTGCGCCAGAATCAGGTTTGCCCATTGGAGAAGAGAAAAAAAATGAAGGAGGAGAGAGAAATGTTGGAAAAGAGGTGCTTTTTGCATTGATTGGATTTTTAATGGAGGATCAGTATGAATGGTCGCATGAAATGAATCCTTTTGACCGAGCAAGAAGTATCTATATCTCAACCTGCGGCATCAGTTTAATTGATTTTGACCTGACTCAAGAGCAAAAAGAACAGTTAAAATCAGCGGGCAGCGCTGCTGTTTTGAATCAGTTTGAGCCAGTTTGCCATATGCCAACGCCTTCTGTACCTAGGGAAATGGAAAGGTATGTTAAAGCATTGCTGTCAAATTTCAATTATCTCATACTTCCCAGTCGGGTAGGTATAGATTGCTTCAGAGTGGTTCTTAATCGTCTTTCTCCGAATCTTATCTTGGATTTGTATCGACCTTTTCTTGGAATTCCTGGCTCTGATTTGGTAGCAATGAATGATTACTATCAGCGCATGGGTATGGATTTTGATAATGATGCCCTTTTTCATGCGGTTTTTTCTAAGGTGATTGGTGATGGGCAGTGTGATTTTTTTAGTTTACTATTAAAATGTCCGTGGAAGTTTGAATGCTCAGAAGGTGGAAAAGAATCTCTTTTAGATATTGCCGTTAAGTCGAACGTTGAACTTCGAGGTTTCTTTTGTTTAAGTTTATTGGCGAGATCTTATTATCAGACGTCTCGACCAAACGTGGTGAAGGAGGAATGTGAATCTTGGCTGAAAGATCAAAGAAATGGTGGGCATAAAGAATTCAAAAATTTTAGAAAGGCTTTGGAGGATTTCTCTAAAAAAAATCCTGGCCCTGTAATCCCAAGAAATATCGAAGTGGACGTAAAAGAAATCACAGAAGTCAGTGAACGTCAAGGACAGTTTACTAGCCTGGTTTTGCAGTGTGAAACTTTGTCGTTGGATTTGCTTCTGAAGACGCTGGAGAGTTTAACAAAAAAACCCGCCTTGTTGGTTTTTTCTGATGTGAGACAGATGCGCGCAACGGCTTTTGCGAGTTTGCTTTTACTTCCTTTGAATCAATTGATTAAAAGTTCGGAGTCAAATTTAAATTCTGTATATAAAGCAGTGAAAGAATATAAAGATGAAATCAGGGAAATTTTCAATTCAGATTTTTCTAAATGGTTAGATTCTAAAAACGATAAAAGTCCTTTGTTGGATACAGTAAAGCTTCTCTATTCACCGAGCGAGACGTTGTCTTTTTTTCTGGATGTGTCTGAGGATGCTTATTGGTTACAGAAAGCTTGGAAAGCTCCGATATCAGGGATTCTCGAGCGTGCTATTGGGCAGAAGAAAGATTTTGGTGGTGTCTGTAGTATTGAGAGGTTGCGAAAGAGGCTTGAAAATGACTATAGGGATGTTACTTTTTCTGATCTTTCTTGTGATCTCATCATCCCGGTGAGTGGATTAAAGCCTTCTAGTTCAGGAAGGCTTCAGCTGTCACAAAAAATATTTTCAAAAAAAGAAACGCCCACCGCTTCTGTGGTTGATGTTATTTGTGCCTCTTTATCGGTTTTTCCCATTTTTAAACCGACAACAATTCGACTGAAGCTGAAGGTTTCCCCCAGTCAATGGGCAATTTATCCAGAACAGTTTTTGGCGCCTTTGTCTTCTAATCATTATCCTTGGTCGATAGAGCATGATCTAACATCTCCTGATTTTGCAAATCAACAATTAGGAATTCGTGTTTTGGGTACTCTGAAGGAGTCGCGTTTTCAGAACCATAAAGTTTCAGAAGCACTATCGACGATTGCAGCTTATTATTACTATCACCAAATGACGCCGTTTTTGTATAGGTTTAAAGCAGAATTGAATACGATAACACTTCACTCAAGTGCTCAATCTGGAGGATGGGCGTTAATGGTGAATAAAGATGATGAAAAAGAAGAGGTGAAAGAGCATACTGCTGTTCTTGCTGTTGACCAATTTAGGGTGCGTCATCAAGAATACGCAGGGATTTTAGATCAACGTACCCGCCTCTCTTTTGCATTGCAGAAACTTCATGCAGCTGAAGAAAATGCGTTGCGTATTTCTTGGAATTCGTTGAACCTGACCAAATTTGGCGTTGAAATTTTAGGGATGAAGTTATCGGTCACCCCGTATTTTTTGTTTATGCTTTCTACTAGGGGTGAAAATGGAATCAGAGAAGGCGCGTCGCTTCAGTCAGTTGGAGTCAATTTGCAAGTGATAGATGATTCTTCTCGGAATGCCTTACATTATGCGATTGGTTGGAGGGGATCAGAAGATCCGTTGCTTCCTGCAATTGAAGAAGTTAAAAACGATGGAGATTCTACTACGGCAGATTGTTTTAGAAATTTGCTTGCTATGGGAGTTGGTTGTTATTTAAGAATTGGTCGTGATCAGTTGAGCCTGCTTGATTGCATCGCTTATCGGATCAAGCAAGAAAGGGATGCTTCTCGGGATCAAGCAGCGAGTTTGTTAGTGCATTGTGCGGTTGCTTTAATAGAACAAAGAAATGATATGTGTTGTAAGCCTGATAGCAAGCGTTTGCTCTTGGAAGAAATTGGAAATACTGTGCCAAGTGTTTCTACTCATCTTTTAAGCCTATTCGGAAACAATGCACAGGAGCCTGGTGATGCTCCAATTGCCTCTTCAGGCGTTCGGCGACCCTATTCTTTCCAGTAGCCATCCCATTCATTTCGGTTTACACTCCTAGTATAGACCATATGAGGGAGGAACTGTGCGTCGATTTATTATCATTTTATTATCTCTGTCTGCAAGTGTCGTATTTGCGTCTTCCAATCATCAGAGTGTACCCCAAGGGTTGCCGGCCGTCTTATCCACGGTAATGCCGGCGGTGGTGAATATTGTCGTAGACAACGGTCATCCTCCCGCAATGCCACGATCTCATGGGCATGAGCACGGCAATCGTCAACCCCCTCCTTCGGCTCACGAGCAGATTTATCATTTGGGCTCTGGGGTGATTGTTAATGAGAAAAAAGGTTATTTACTCACAAATTTCCATTTGATTAAGGGGGCAAAAGCCGTCACGGTGAATTTAAGTGATGGTCGCAAGTTTAAAGCAAAGATTGTGGGGGGAGATGCGCTCACGGATTTGGCCGTGTTGCATATTCAAGCGACCAATTTACATGCCCTGAAATTTGCTGATTCAGACAAAGCCAAAGTGGGTGATTTTGTGGCAGCTATTGGGAATCCTTTTGGTCTCTCTCAGACGGTGACTTCTGGGATCATTAGTGCCGTGGAGCGCACGGGTCTAGATTTAGAAGGCCCCAGGAGTTATGAGAATTTCATTCAAACCGATGCCTCGATTAATCCGGGAAATTCTGGTGGGGCTTTGGTGAATGCAAAAGGTGAATTGGTTGGCATCAATACCGCCATTTTGGCGCCATCGGGTGGTAATGTGGGAATTGGTTTTGCCATTCCCATCAATATGGCTTCCTTGGTGATGCAGCAATTGATTGAGCATGGTCAAATGGCTCGAGGAATGATTGGCGTGATGGTGCAGAATATCACCCCTGAATTGTCTCGAGCTTTGCATCGACCACAGTCGACTCAAGGGACTTTGGTGACTCATGTTACGGCAGGTTCTCCTGCAGCGAATGCCGGGATTGTGCCTTGGGATTTGATTACACACATCGATGGCAAACCGATGCGTGGAGCGTTTATGGTTCGTAACGCAGTGGGGTTGGTGAGAGCAGGTTCCCCACTAAAAGTGCAATTACAGCGTGGAGATAAGGCGATTACTGTGGTATTAAATACGGCAGAGCCTTCTGCTTTTGAACAGTGGTTGCGTCAAAGAGAGGGTTATTTATTTGGGGTGAGTTTAACGCCATTTTCTCAGATTCAAGCGGGGCAGGGGTTGGTCAAAGGGGTCCTCGTGGTGCATGTGGTCGAGAATAGTGCCGCTTGGCATGCCGGGTTAATGCCTGGAGATGTGATTATTGGTGCAGATCATCAACCCATCACGAGTTTGGGGGCATTGAAAGACATGGCAGAGAAGGTGAAATCAACACCTTATTGGGTATTGCATGTTTTGCGTCAAGATCATGGTGCCTTGTTTGTTCCTCTGAATCGTCGAGAGTGGGCATCATGAGTGCATGCACTCTAGAGGAGTTGAGTGCATATCTCGAAGAAGCTTTAGCCATTCAACGCTATCCAGATTATGCAGAGAATGGGGTGCAGGTGGCTGGTAAATTCCAAATACAGCGCCTGGCCCTAGGCGTTTGTGCTTCTCTCGCTGTCATTGAGGCCGCTGCAGATTGGGGTGCAGATCTGCTGTTGGTGCATCATGGATTGTTTTGGCAAGGGGAGCCTCGTGTGATTCTGCCTTGGCATCAGCCTCGTTTGCAACGGTTATTTGAACAACAGATGTCTTTGTTGGCGTATCACTTGCCATTGGATGCACATCCCACATGGGGAAATAATGCCATGTTGGCGCAGCAGTTGGAATTGCCTCTCACAGGGTGGTTGCCTACAAGAAAGCAACCCAGTTTAGTGGCCTATGCCGATTTAGATGTCCCCTTATCGGTGGAGGAATTGAATAGCCGTCTCTCAACGTTTTCTGGATTCTTACCCACCTGGTCTCGGGCCGGCAATCGAGAACTGCTTTCTCGCATTGCGTGGTGCACAGGAGGAGGGCAAAATTATTTTCCAGAATGTGTGCATCGTTTTGGAGTAGAAGCATTCATCACCGGAGAGGCAAGTTTGCCTGCAGTGCATTTGGCACGTGAGTGCAATGTGCATTACTTTGCAGCAGGGCATCATGCCACCGAGCGCTTTGGGGTGCAGGCTCTAGGGCAGCATTTGTCAGAGCAGTTTGGTTTGACGGTGCAATTTTTTGATGAGGATATTGAGGTGTGAGATGCGTTATCAAAATCCTGCAGGAGCAAAGCCTTCCACGGCGACGCTAAAAGATTTTTGGACTTTTTTTAAAAGCATACGTTCGTCAGTTGCCCATTTCGAATCTCAGCTTGTGGACTGGATCTCGGTGTTGTCTTTATCAGAGCAATTGAGCACAGTCGGAGAGCAGGATTACTTGGCTTGGTTGGGACATGCGAGTTACTTGTTCCGTCAAAATGGTGTAGTGGGTCTTATTGATCCTTTTTTTTCAGAGAGAGCAAGTCCGTTTTCATGGATAGGGCCTAGGCGTTTGGTGCCACCCCCCATCGCAGTGCATGAATTGCCTGGATTATCACTGATTCTTTTGACGCATAATCATTATGATCATTTGGACATGCCCTTTTTACAATCCCTTTCTCATCGAGAGCAGATTACCTTAGTGGTGCCATCAGGGTTGGGGATCAGCTTAGCGTATTTGGGTTGGAAATCTGTGGTGGAAGTGGCTTGGGAGGAGACGTATACCTTTGAGGGGTTAAAGATAACGGCATTGCCTGCGTATCATTATTCCAAACGCACGTTATGGGATAAGAATCGTTCTCATTGGTGTGGTTGGCTCATGGATACCGGTCAAAAGAAGTATTATCATGCAGGAGATACGGGTTATGGTTCGGTATTTCGTGAGATTGGTAAACGCTATGGTCCGATGGATATGTTGATGGTGGGAATTGGGGCTTATGATCCCGCTGCCATCATGTCTGCAGTCCACACCACGCCAGAAGAAGCGCTGCAATTGGTGCTAGATGTAGGGACATCGAGAGTGTGCCCCATGCACTGGGGGGTCATTCCTTTATCTTTGGAGCCCATGGGAGAACCATTGGAGCGTTTCAAATTTGCATTGGCTCAATTGGAGCAACCACCGGCATTGGCATTGACTCAAGTCGGAGAAGTGCTGGTGGGTTGACAGTGTTTAGAATCGGGGTTATGTGGAGGAAAAAGACATTGTTATTCACGGCACTCAAGATGGTCAGGTGAAATTACGTGTCAATTTGGATAAAGATACGCTTTGGTTGTCGGTAAAGCAAGGGTGTTACCACAGGCATGCCCGTGCACCTTGTCATTCCCTCGAAAGCGGGAATCCATCCTCATCAGATAAGCCCCCCCGCTTTCGCGGGTGACATGGAATGAGGGGGTGATATGGAACGTATACTTCTCAATGTCAATGCCACCAACTCTTCAGGCAATGGGTAATAACCATCCAGCAACTTATAAAACTGCCGCCGCGCATGCACCATACAATAACACAGAATATATAAATCACGGCTGATGCCCTCTGGAATATTCACCGTCAATGCATCACACATCACCTAGGGTGTGGGTCGCTCAGATTCCCTGAACCGGGAAAATGGTTTCACACATTTCCACCCCGTTTGATTGTTTGTCAGAAAGTAATTACCCACTTTCCTGGTAGATTTCCCCAGGAAAGTGGGTGAGTAATTACAAATTGAGGTTCGGTGATATTGGCATAAAGACCCAGCCTAGGAATTTATCAAATTTGGTGGAGGCGGCGGGAGTTGAACCCGCGTCCGCAAGCCTTTCTTACCAAAGATCTACATGCTTAGCTGTGCATTAGATTTAATGATGGAGTATCGGCACAGCGCGCCCATCATCACGAGCTTGTGAGATCTTATCCCCGTATGACAAGCACACACGGAAAAGTACACGTCAAGTCTGAACGCCACAGTCGATGAACGTGTACATCTCAGTGGCGTACGATTAGGCTGCTACAGCTTCTTCGTTTGCAAATGCGTTGTTAGCATTTATTGTTTTGCAACAGGGATTTACGAGCACCGTTACCTGCTCGGCATGCACCTTAGCACATCCAACCCACGTCGAAGCCAAATGCGCCCCCAGATATTTCTATTATCGCATAGTATAGCTGCGTTGTCATTATTGATTAGGAGAGCGTTTCATCGATCTCTTTGGCACTGACCGGAATTACTGCAATATCCGGACGCTGAACGGCATAATAACAAGACAGGGCAGTATTTTTATGGCGTCTGTTTCGCCGAATAAGAGCGCTCAAGTATTGAGAAGGAATAATGCGTACCTCATGCCCACAAGCTTGGGCGTGGCGTGCCCAATACTGGGCTCCAGGGCGTTCGCTGATCCCAATGAGCGAAGTAGGAAGTTGTTGTATGGTTTTCTGGAAAGTTTCTTTCTTTTTAAATACGTTATTGATCAGAACATCCCCACTTGGAGTCATCCCAAAAATGTGAAAAGTGTTTCCCGGAAAATGAATACCCACAATGTTACGGTTACCCATAAAACACCTCAGCGACGATGTGAATACACATTATATCAAAAAAATGTTTTTTTTTCAAGTGGGTTTTACAGGGCTGTCCCATTAAAAATATTTGTGTACATTTTTCAGACCTTTTAATAATCCTGTGTTCAATTCCCCCGATATCACTAACAATGGGACATTGCCATTTTGGTTTGCCAGAAGGGGTAACGCCTTTTTTTTTTGGAAAGAAAGGTGTCGCGGATTCAAGTACGAAGTGCAACATGCTAAAGCTTCTATGTCTCGTGCTGATAAAGAAGAAAAAGCGGATCTAATTTCATCAGGAAATTTTTTAGAAGAACAGGGTATTGAAGAAATTTCCCTGAAAAAAATCAAGATGTTTTTTGAAGGACATAAAATTCATATACAGGAATTGAGGTTCGAGAGGGAGATGAAGAAAATGATTATGTTATCTTGAAAAAAATTATTGTATTTTCTGTATGATCACGATGTTACAGGTTTTAAAGGCTTCTATTTTTTTAACGTCTATAAGTCTTTTTATAATGTGCTGAAGTATATTTATGTGATCACGCAAGAAGGAAAAGTTATAGTTGAACATGAGTCGATGTTGACTCATGGGCAAGGACAAAGGCACTGTCATTCTGAATTGGCTGGAGGGCTTCCTGTGCAAGCAGCTGGTGAGTTAGTGTTTGAATATAAAAATTATGGTTTTGATGATGAGGAATATAGCTCTGATGACGAGAAATGCGATGCAATGGAGTCATTGTCGTCTCCTTAGGTATTTGTTGCAGCTTATTTGGAAACTCCCCTTGCGCGCCAAAGCGCGCGGGAGGAAGGATCAGGTTTAGTGGCAACAGAAAAGTCCGCTAAAGCCTCCTACCGATTTTGATGTTTAAGCAACTGCTGTTTTTCTCTTTTCCAATCGCGATCTTTTTCGGTCGCTCTCTTATCATGCATTTTTTTACCTTTGGCCAGGGCGATTTCCAATTTGATGTGGGGGCCTTTCCAGTATAAGCGTGTAGGAATGAGCGCATAGCCTTTTTGTTTGATTTGGCCGATGAGGCGCTGAATTTGTTTTCGGTGCAGGAGCAGTTTTCGGGTGCGTTGCGGATCCGGCTTGAGATAATCCGGGGTGTTGGCCAGGGGGGAGAGGTGCATGCCAATTAGCCAGCATTCGCCATGTTGTACCAGGACATAGGCATCGTTGAGCTGTACTCTGCCTGCACGTAGGCTTTTGACTTCCCATCCCAATAATGCCAGACCGGCTTCGAATGTATCTTCCAAAAAGTAGCTGAAATTGGCTTTTTTATGTACAGCAATCGTATTTGGAGGGGGCTTTTTGGCCATCTGAGTTTTTGCTATGCTAAAGGAGATCTCAATTTTGACATATTGATAGAAAAAAAGCCATGAAAAGGAGAGCGCAGTGACCAGAATCCATCGCAATGCTTGGGTGCCTTATACTGCTGAAGAAATGTTCCAACTGGTCCATGATGTTCCCCGTTATCCAGAGTTTGTGCCCTGGTGCACGCAGGCGGGTTTTTTGGAGCAGCTTGCCGAGGAAGCTACGGCTCAATTAACCTTTTCTCGGGCCTCTTTATCAAAATCGTTTGTAACGCGCAATCGCTATCAGTTTGGAAAAATTTTAGAAATGAGTTTAGTCGATGGGCCTTTTGAGCATCTCAATGGGTTTTGGCGATTTCAGAATTTTGAACCGGTTCCTCAGTGTCGGGTGGACTTTGATTTGAGTTTCGAAGTTAAAGGCAAATTACTCAAACTCACCTTTGCCCCTTTGTTGAATCAAGTGGCAGATAGATTGGTAGATGCTTTTGTCGAAAGGGCTGAAAAAATTTATGGCGAAAGATAATGACATCATAGTGGAAGTCACCTGCATGAAACCAGACGCCACCGCTATTCTGCAAGCATTTTCTGTGCCTCCCGATTGGAGTGTTCAGGAAGTATTGGAATATGGTTTGTTCGATGTCGATGGATTTCAGGTGAGTGATTTTGAGAGAGCCTGCCCACTTTCTGCGGGTGTTTATCCTGGCATGCGCATTACACTTTCATTGCCACTTCGACAAGATCCCAAACAGGTGCGCCGGGAACAATTACAAGCAGATAACCGATGAAGTTGGAGTGTGAATACGCTCCTGCTGGAGATCAAAGTGCAGCGATCAGCAGTTTAATTCAGGGCATTCAAGATGGCTTGTTCGCTCAAACCTTATTGGGGGTAACGGGCTCTGGGAAAACTTTCACAATGGCCCATGTCATTGCTGCGTTGGGGCGTCCGACATTAATCATGGCACCGAATAAAACCTTGGCCGCTCAATTGTATGGGGAAATGCGGCAATACTTCCCGAAGCAGCGTGTCGAATATTTTGTGTCTTATTACGATTATTATCAGCCTGAAGCTTATGTGCCAGCGAGTGATACCTACATTGAAAAAGATGCTTCAGTGAATGCACATATTGAGCAGATGCGTCTCTCTGCTACTAAGGCATTGATGGAATCTCGAGAGGTAATCATTGTAGCCACCGTCTCGGCGATTTATGGTTTGGGCGATCCTAAAAGTTATATGACCATGCTCTTGCATGTGACTCAGAATGAGCGCATTGAGCAGCGTGCCATTCTTAGGCGTCTGGCCGAATTGCAATACACGCGTAATCCTGCTGTGTTGGAGCGAGGGACTTTTCAAGTCAAAGGGGAAGTCATCGATATTTTTCCTGCGGAGTCTTCAGAAGATGCTGTGCGATTACAAATGTTCGACGATGAAGTGGAAGCGATTTGGTTATTTGATCCCTTGACGGGGCAGCTAAAAGAGCAGCGAGCCCGCATTACGATTTATCCCAAAACCCATTATGTCACGCCTCGAGAAGTCATCTTAAAAGCCATGGATGCTATCAAAGAAGAATTGCGAGAGCGATTGGAGTTGTTGCATCGAGAAGAACGTTTGGTGGAAGCACAACGACTCTCAGAGCGTACGCAACTCGATTTAGAAATGCTCTCAGAGTTGGGTTATTGCAATGGTATTGAAAATTATTCCCGATATTTATCGGGACGTGGTCCAGGAGAGCCTCCTCCGACGTTGATGGATTATTTTCCCAGTGATGGGTTGGTAATTTTTGATGAATCCCATGTTGGCATTCCTCAAATTCGAGGTATGTATTTTGGGGATCGCTCTCGCAAAGAAAATTTAGTGAATTATGGATTTCGTTTACCTTCTGCTTTAGACAACCGTCCATTGCGATTCGAAGAATTTTGGGAATTGGTGGGGCAATGTATTTTCGTCTCCGCAACACCAGGCCCTTACGAAGCAGAACATGCTGAGGCGATTATCGAGCAAGTGGTGCGCCCGACAGGCTTGTTAGATCCCCCAGTGACGGTGCGCCCTGTGGGCAATCAAGTCGATGATCTCCTCTCCGAAATTAAAAAAGCCATTGCGGCCAAAGAGCGTGTATTGGTGACCACATTAACCAAACGATTTTCAGAAGATCTCACACGTTATTATACGGAGCAGGGTTTTGCAGTGCGTTATTTGCATTCAGATATTGATACGGTTGAGCGCATGATGCTGATTCAGGGATTGCGTGCAGGAGAGTTTGATGTGCTCATCGGCATTAACTTATTGCGAGAGGGTTTGGATATGCCAGAGGTGGCATTGGTCGCTGTGTTGGATGCTGATAAAGAAGGTTTTTTACGCTCTGAGCGCTCACTCATTCAAACGATGGGGCGTGCTGCTCGCAATATTAATGGTCGTGTCATTTTATATGCAGACAGTATCACAGGCTCGATGGAAAAAGCCATGAGTGAAACGCAGCGTCGCCGAGAAAAGCAGATGGAACACAATGAAAAGCATGGAATTACCCCTAAGGGCATTGTGAAACCCATTGTGGATGTGATGCAGGCAGGCAATATTGCCAAAGGGTTACCATTAGAGCGCGCAAATACCGTATCTGATCCCAAAGCCGCGGCTCAAGAAATTGCTCAACTTGAAAAGCGCATGTTGGCGCATGCAAAAAATCTAGAATTCGAACAAGCGGGACAGTTGAGAGATCTGATTAAAAAACTCCGCACGCAGAGTTTTGGTGCGTGATGATTCGTTTGGGCTTATTGGGTCAATCCATTGCGCACTCTCGCTCTCCAGAAATTTTTTCTGCTTTTGCCAAAGATAGAAACATTGCGATTGAGTATGCGTTATTAGAAACGCCAATTGAGCATATATCGGATCGCTTAGCGCACTGTGCAGAAAACAGTTTTTTGGGATTGAATGTTACCTCTCCACTCAAGGAAGTAGTACTTGCGCATGTGCAATCCGATGATATTGCCCTTGCCTGCCAAGGAAGCAATTGTCTTACTTTGCGTGAGGGCATTTGGCATGCCACCAATACCGATGTAGATGGCTTCAAAGCCTGTTTGCAGCGATGGGACTGGCCGTGGGAGCGTACTTATCTTTTGGGAACTGGTCCTGCTGCACGTGCAGGGGCATGGACTCTCTCAGAGTGGGGTTGCTATGTGGTGTTGATTTCTAGAGATCCAGAGAAGGTGAATCTCAATTGGCCCGTGATGGGCTATGGTGAGCCCTTGCAAGGCCCTGCTGTCTTAATCAATGCCACGTCACAACCCTGGCAATTTAAGAACCTTCTAGAGAGTGGTTTTGATTTTTCTCCTTTTAGGTATTTATTGGACTTGCATTATCAGATTCCCCTGGAAATGCTTCGGGCTCATTTTCCTGAGCATCAGTTGGAATATGGGCAGTACTTTTTAGAAACCCAGGCAGAAGCGAGTCGGCGGTGTTGGGGATTGTGAGTGGATGTCATCCCTGCAGCTCCTTGTCATCCCTGCAGCTCCTTGTCATCCCTGCAGCTCCTTGTCATCCCTGCAGCTC
>CAYGKN010000012.1:0-2084 GCA_964350565.1 uncultured Gammaproteobacteria bacterium | reverse complement strand
CTTGTCATCCCCGCAAAAGCGGGGATCTTGCCTGGCGTAGAATAGATCCCCGCTTTCGCGAGGATGACAATTGTTATCATTTGTCCCCATGCTGGCCAAGCGCTATAATGATACTTTTAGGGGAATGAAACATGGATATGCGCGCTGCGAGTTTAAGTGAAGTCTTCACACATCCAGTGGTGATGAGTGTGGTGGGTAAAAATTTGCCGGAATGGGTGCAGCCTTATTTTAATACCGCGGAGAAAGAGCGCCTGCAGTTGGCCATTGCATCGTTGGCCGAACAGCCTCGCGGAGCTTTAGTGCCTGTATATTGGGATGTTCAACAAAAACGTCAGTGTGTGTATTTAGTACAAGTCGGGGAAAAATTACCTTTGTCTCCGAGTCAATTTATAGAAGTGATTGAGTCTGCGGCTAAGCGTTTGTGTCATCATACTCATGAATGTTTAGGGGTGGGTCTATCGCAGCTGCCGGTATCGGGTCGAGACATGCAGTGGGGTATTGCGCAAATTACTCGATTGTGGGGAGAAGCCTCTTATCGGTTTACTCGCTGTAAAAGCCAACCGGTGGAAGCAAAACCACCATCTTCTCTGCTGATAGCTCAGAGTGAGATACAAGAGGCGAAAGATGCCATTATGCGGGGTCAAGCCATTGCTGAGGGTGTGAATTTCGCGCGTGAATTGGGAGATCTTCCAGGGAATATTTGTAATCCCAGTTTTTTGGCGATTCAAGCCAAGCAAATGGCTTCGCGCTTTGGGATGCAATGTAGAATCCTAGAGGAGGGGCAGCTGAGAAAGTTGAATATGGGTGCGCTATTGGCTGTGGGGCAAGGCAGTATAGAGTCACCTAAGTTGATTGCCATGGAATATGATGGCGGTCCGAAGGGTGCGGCACCTTATGTGTTGGTGGGAAAAGGGATTACTTTTGATACGGGTGGCATCAGTATTAAGCCCAGCAAAGATATGGATCAAATGAAATACGACATGTGTGGAGCAGCCAGTGTGCTTGGTGCCATGCATGCTTGTGCCCAATTAAAATTACCCATTAATGTAGTGGGTGTGATTGCTACGGCGGAAAATTTCCCAGGTCCTCATGCCACACGTCCAGGGGATATTGTAACGACCATGTCGGGGCAGACGGTAGAAATTCTGGATACGGATGCAGAAGGTCGTTTGGTATTAGCTGATGCACTTACTTATGTGGAGCGTTACAACCCCAAAGCAGTGGTGGACATGGCCACATTAACGGGTCTGATGGCGCTCACTTTTGGGGAGTATGTCAGTGGGCTATTTAGCAGTGATGAGCAATTGGCCAGTGATTTGATGGCTGCCGGAGAGCAGGCGCATGATAGACTCTGGCGTATGCCCTTGTGGGAAGAATACCAGGGTTTACTCGATAGCAATTTTGCCGATTTTGCCAATTTGGGTACTCGAGAAGGGGGCAGCATTACAGCAGCTTGTTTCTTGCATCGCTTTGCGAAAAACTATCCTTGGGCGCACATCGACATTGCTGGCACGGCTTGGAAAACGGGAAAACAAAAAGGGGCTACTGGCCGAGTGGTTCCTATGCTGACCCAGTGGCTAATCCAGGCATCAAAGGCATAATGGCAGCGGTCGAGTTTCACGTTTTTGACAAACCCGTAGAAGCAGTATTGCCGATTGCTTGTGAATGGGTGGCTGCAGAATACCAGCAAGTTGTCATTTCTTCCCATCCTTCTGTCACTCCCGCGCAAGCGGGATCCCCCCCTAAATTCCCCCTAGGCATTCTGGTGACCAAGGAGCATTTTGGCTTATTGGATGAGGGGCTGTGGCGATATCCTGATGATGCTTTCATCCCTCATGGCCGTGCACCTGCTTCTACACCTTATGTGCCTTTGTATACAGAAATTCCTGATTGGGACGCTCATCAAGTCTGGTTATTTTGGGGGCTCTTACCCGATGAGCTGCCCAAATTTCAACAGCGTTGGGTGTATTTTCTCTGGAAAGACGAGGCGCTGAAAAAGTCTGCGAGGCTTTGTTATCAAGCTTATCAGCAAGCAGGATTGTCGGTAAAAATCTATAAGTGAGTGGTAGGCGCAGGAGAGGTAA
>CAYGKN010000011.1:28165-36246 GCA_964350565.1 uncultured Gammaproteobacteria bacterium | reverse complement strand
CCCATAAGCTAGAGCTGTTTGCAGATAAAATAATTGTTGAATGTCGTAGGGTGTTAGGGCGTCTAAGAGCATTACGGTGCCCAGGGTATTGGTGGCAATGTCTTCTTGCCAGTGGTGAATATCCTGATAACTGGCTGCGGCATGAATAACGTGCGTGGGCTGGATGGCTGATAAGATTTGCTTGAGCACCCCCTGGTCTTGCACTCTCCCTTCAAAATGATAAAAGCGATCATGGTTGGGCAAATAAGCTGGTGAGCTGGTGGCATAATTATCGAGAATCGCAACGAGGGCGCCCTCACTCAATAACCAGTTTGCCAAGTGCAAGCCCAAGAAGCCAGCACCGCCGGTGATAAAGACTCTTGCTTGGGCCAAGTTTTTCATGAAGCATTCTCTTCATTGAGTATACCCACTTTCAAGTGGGTATAGGCTTGAGAGACACCATGGGTTTGATACCAGGATACAGCGGCTTTCACGGATTCTTCCAAGGGGGTGGTGGCTTTCCAGTTGAAATCGCTTTCAGTTTGCGTGGGATCGAGATAAATGGTGGGTGCATCATCCGCAAGACGTTCACGGATTTCCACCCCTTCACTGGAGAGATTAAGTGCACTGCAAACGGATTGATAGAGTTGCAAAATGGAATAGTCTCGACCACTGGCGATGTGATAAGCGCCGCGACGTCCAACCCCTTCTAAGGCTTGTAGAATGAGTGGCACCATATCCTTGACGAATAGAAAATCTCGACGGCTGTCCATTACAAAACAGGGCTTGCCCTGGGTGAGGCGCTGATAGAATGTGGGCACTGCACCACTTAAGTTTCTGGGGCCAATGATATTGGCCAAGCGGAATGAGACATAGTCGAGCTCACTCATGTCTAGGTATTGTTCTCCAGCCGTTTTAGAAATGGCATAGCTGCTCGGATCCGGCATGATGGGATGTGCCAAAGTGATGGGTTGCTCTAGAGGCTTATTGCCATAGCACAATGAGGTTTGAAAGTAGACAAATCGCGATATGTGATGAGCTTGGGCAGCTTTCACCAAATTGGCCATTCCCATAATATTGGTTTGAATGTCATATACCCAGTCATTGGGATCGCTATATCCAGCCGCGGCATGCACCACCGTGTGGGGTCGAAACTGATCAAAGACTGTGTTGACCAAAGTCGTGTTACTGACATCGCCTTCAATCATATTGAGATGAGGGTGCTCTGATAGGTTGTCACGTCGGCCTGTTTTGTAATTATCTATCACACAGACGAAGTGCCCAGCTTCTAACAGGGCCTCTACGATATGTGAGCCAATGAGTCCTGCCCCTCCAGCAACCAATACTCGCATCCAACGCTCCTTTTTAGTGAATTTCCTCACATTCTAAAGTAAAGGGTTGAATGGATGCAAACCTACCTGCCGTATTTGTTGCTGCACTTGGAGAGCCCCTTTGCCATGCGGGAAGCGCCGGGAGAGAGGATTTTTTGGAGTCGAGGCCGAAAAAAATCGGGGGGGTTAACATTTAAAAAATGTTAGCCTTTTAGGGAAAGTTGAGGTTATACTGTGAGAATGAATGACTTGACCTTACCAGCAGAAATCCAAACGATGGAGGATGCCCTGCGCTATATCACGAGCATGTTGGTACGTGAGCAGGTGCATTGCGAGCAGGGTTTTTCTGATCCTTGGGATGAGGCATTGGCATTGCTCTCTGCAGTGGTTGCTTTGCCCGTAGAATGGTTCTCTCCGGTAATGCGGGCGGCATTAACCGCCTCAGAAAAAAAAGCCTTGGCGACCTTGTTGCACCAACGTGTGGTCGATAGAGTTCCCATGGCTTATTTGACCGGTCATATCGTATTCGCCGGGCTGCCTCTAGAAGTGACTCCAGATGTATTGATTCCTCGTTCTCCATTGGCAGAGTGGATCGAGAAAGGTTTTTCACCTTGGGCAGACATTGATACATTTTCTCGAGTGGCCGACATTGGCACCGGTTCTGGAGCGTTGGCATTGGCCATGGCTTTTCATTGGGAGTTGCAGGTCGATGCAGTAGACATCAGTAAAGCGGCGCTCAAAGTGGCAAAGAGGAATATTAAAGAGCTAGGACTAGAAGATTGGGTGCATGCCATTCATGGAGATGCTCTTTCTGCACTGCCTAAAAAAGCCCGTTATGATGCCATTCTTTCTAATCCGCCTTATGTAAAGCGAGAACATTACGAGGCATTGCCTCCAGAATATCATGCAGAGCCTCAAGTCGCTTTGGTGGCAGCAGATGATGGGTTGGCGATGATTGAGAGCCTGATCAGAGGGGCGGCCAATCATCTCCAGCCTCATGGTTTATTGGTATTAGAGGTCGGAGAAGCCCAAGATTTACTAGAAGCGCGTTACCCAGATGCCCCGTGGGTGTGGTTGGATTGTGAGCGTGGTGGAGAAGGCATTGTACTCATCGATGCAAAATCTTTGGAGTATTTTCATGAAAGATAATTTAAGCGTGGCCGTGGTGGGAGCAACTGGGGCGGTGGGACGGTGCATGTTGGAGGTGTTGTCTGAGCGACAGATTCCCATATCGCGTTGTGTGGCATTGGCAAGCGCGCGCTCTGAAGGGGAATTCGTTCCTTTTGGTGATGATTCTTTAATGGTGGAAAATGTATCGACTTTTGATTTTCAAGGCATCGATGTGGCATTGTTTTCTGCGGGCAGTCAAGTGGCTTCTGAATTTGCTCCTAAGGCGACCGCGGTGGGTGCTTGGGTGATTGACAATAGTTCTTGTTTTCGCAATGAAGAGAAGGTGCCTTTGGTGATCCCTGAAATCAATGCCGATGCTTTAGATAGAGCATCTCGTGGGATTATTGCTAATCCCAATTGTTCGACAATTGCCATGCTGGTGGCAGCTTTTCCAATTGAAAAGGCTGTGGGGATTGAACGCATGGATGTATCCACGTATCAATCGGTTTCTGGGGCAGGTCAAAAAGGCATTGCCGAATTGGTGAATCAGTCGGTGGAATTATTAAATGGCCATCTTCCCGATGTGGAGCATTTTCCAGCCCCCATCGCTTTTAATGTCATTCCAGAAATTGATATATTCATGGAGAATGGCTATACGAAAGAAGAAATGAAAATGCTGTGGGAGTCTCGAAAAATTTTATCCCGAGGTGAAGATTTAGTGGTAAATGCTACTTGTGTGCGTGTGCCTGTGCTCTACGGGCATTCTTTATCGATTACACTTACGGCCAAAGAGCCATTGGATCTCAAAGAAGTGTGTCGTTGGTGGAGTGAGGCGCCTTTTGTCGTATTGGCCGATGATTTTAAGAAATCTCGTTATCCCACGCCACGTTCAGTGATTGGGAATGAAGATGCCGTATATATTGGCCGCGTTCGTCAAGATATTGCGGATCCGCGGCGCATGAATTTTTGGGTCGTGGCAGACAATGTTCGCAAAGGGGCTGCATTGAATGCCATACAAATTCTAGAGGCTTTATATGCCTAAAGCGATTCAATACGATGCCAGTGCACTGACCTTATTGGAAGGGTTAGATCCGGTGCGGAAGCGTCCGGGGATGTATACCAATACAGAACGTCCAGACGATTTAGCTAGAGAAATCATTGACAATAGTGCCGATGAGGCACTAGCGGGTTATGCCAATCGCATCGAAGTGATATTGCACAAAGATGGAGGGATGACGGTTTCCGACAATGGACGTGGAATTCCTGTGGATAAACATCCGGAGTATGGGATTCCTGGAGTGGAACTCATCTTGACCAAACTCCACTCGGGTGGGAAATTTTCTCAAAAGCTTTATCAATTTTCCGGTGGTTTGCACGGCGTGGGAATTTCTGTGGTGAATGCTTTGTCGCGTCATTTGCATGTGGAGATTTTCAGGGAGGGTAAGTCGTATGAAATCACATTTGCTGATGGAAAAAAAACACAATCTTTGCGTGTCGTGAAAGGTAAGTCTTCCTCAGAGACGGGTACTCAGGTGACTTTCATTCCTGATCCCCATTATTTTGATCATGCAGATTTTAGTGTGAAGGCATTGGTGTCTTTGCTCAAAGCCAAAGCGTTATTGTGTCCAGGATTGACCACACGTTTATATGACGACCGCAATGCACAAGAGCAAGTGTGGAATTACCCGGATGGGATTGCGGATTATTTGGTGCATGAAGTCGGTTTCGGGTTACTCGGTACAGCTTTTAGTGAAGAGCACAGCGAAGACCATTGGTCATTGTCTTGGGCATTGGTCATGCTCGAGGAAGGAGAAGGATTTCCAACAGACAGTTATGTGAATTTGGTGCCGACTCCCGATGGCGGGAGTCATGTTAGTGGGTTTCGTTCTGGGTTATTGGCGGCAGTTAGAGAGTTTTGTGAATTGCATGATGTGAGTCTCAAGGGTCTAAAATTACAAGCGGATGATGTTTGTGCGCAGTGTGCTTATGTATTGTCATTGAAATGGCCGGAGCCACAATTTGCTGGACAAACCAAAACGCGTTTATCGAGTCGGGCCTGCGCTCAAACCGTAGAGCAATGTATCCATGATCATTTCAGTATTTTCCTCAATCAAGATCCCAAACGTGCCAAGCAATTTATCGATTGGGTGATTGCCAAAGCACAAGCACGCTTACAAAAATCTCAAGCGCCGGCCAGAAAAAAATGGGTGGGTGGTCCAGCATTGCCTGGAAAATTGGCCGATTGCACCGGAAGTGCGGGCGTGGAAACAGAATTATTTTTAGTGGAAGGAGATTCTGCTGGAGGATCTGCCAAACAGGCGCGAGATAAACGTTTCCAAGCGGTTATGCCATTGCGGGGTAAGATTTTAAATGCTTGGGAAGTCACGGGGGCACAGTTGCTGGGCTCTCAAGAAATACGAGACATTATCACAGCCATTGGGGTAGAGCCGGGCAGTAGTGATCTCAGCGGTCTGCGTTATCAGAAAATTTGTATTCTAGCGGATGCCGATTCAGATGGCGCCCATATTGCCACCTTGCTATGTGCACTATTCTATCGCCATTTTCCCGCATTGGTGGCCGCTGGGCATTTGTATGTCGCACAACCTCCGCTTTATCGCATCGATTGTGGTAAGAGTGTGTATTATGCACTCAACGATGACATCAAACAGCAATACCTATCCAAGCTATCCACTCAGCGAGGTAGTGTGCAAGTGCAACGCTTCAAAGGGTTGGGGGAGATGAATCCCCAACAATTGCGAGAAACCACGCTTGCACCCAAAACACGCTCTCTCTTACAGCTGACCGTGGCACAGCAAGCACAAATCACCGAGATGATGAATATGCTGCTCTCAAAGAAAGAAGCTCAAGCCCGAAAGGCTTGGCTGGAGGGGGAGGGGTAGCGCATTCCCGCGAACGCGCGAGGGTGACACGTTGTTCGCGGGGCTTACCCCGCGAACGCGGGGAGGTGACAGCAGAGCTTTACCTCACGCGGCGTAAGGTTTAACAATCACTTTCGTACCACGGTTTAGGAAGTTTTGGTGGAGCCATTTGGCATCGGTAGGGGTGACACGTAGGCAGCCGTGGCTAGCATTGTGAGTGGGAATGTCATAAGAGCCATGGACTGCCATGCCGCCATGGAAGAACATACAATAGGGCATGGGGCCACCACCATTGGGGAGTGGATATTTACTGGATTTGCAATCGGCACCACCTCGGCGGTAAACACGGAAGGCGCCCACTGTAGTGCGACAAGAGCGCCCAAGGCTAGCACACCAATTGGCTCCAGCAGAACCAACACCCGTTTTGATGAGAGAACCACTTTGATCATACGCGGCCCAACCGCCTTGAGCTGGGTCAAAGATGAACGTTTTTTCTTTGACAGATAGTTGAGAAGCAAATTTTAGTTGAGCGCGCCGTGCCTCTAAATCAGCAGCAGATTGCTTTACCCGAGGTGAGCTATAATGACGCGTTTGTGGAGCAGTGAGGGTATAAGAGCCCGTATCTTGACGATTATAGTTATCCATTACAGAGCGCATGGCCGCAAAGGTGCTTCCCTCCAAACAAACCCCCAAAGCCACAATTCCCAATGCTTGCTTTAACATATGAATACTCCGTGTACATGATGTTAACACATATCGGCACTGGGTGAATGATCTTTAGTTATTCTACGGTGACTGATTTTGCTAAATTCCTAGGTTGGTCAATATTGCACCCTCTATGCAGCGCAGTGGCATAAGTGAGGCATTGTAGGGCAAGCGTTTGTAAGATAAGAGCATGATGTGCATTGCTAGCAGGCAGTGACCAGTGTCTAGCTCGGATATGCTCTGGTAATGCAAAGCCTTCATCTGAAATGAGCCATAATTGTCCAGATCTGGCTTGAAGCTCTTCTAGATTGAGCAAGGTTTTTTCATAATAATATTGGCTATGCCCAAGTACCACAATCGGTAGACCTGCTTCGACCAAGGCCAAGGGGCCATGTTTGAGCTCTCCGCTGGCATAGGCGCTGGCATGAATATACGCCAATTCCTTGAGCTTAAGAGCGCCTTCACAGGCCAGGGGATAGAACATTCCACGACCGATAAACAATGCAGCGTGAGGTTTCTGCCAAGCCGTCCAAGTGTCTGTAGGTAATTTCTGAAGACGCAATAGAGTGTTTTGAGTCAATGCAGGAAGTTTTTTTAAGTCTGCCAATAATTCTTGAAGAGTAGCATGGGGCAGAGTGCCGCGCCGGTGGGCCATGTATAAACTCAATAAATCCAATAACACCACCTGAGAGGTGAAGCCTTTTGTGGATGCTACACCGATTTCTGGACCCGCATGCTGCAATAGTGCCAAATCACTTTGGCGAAATAATGTGCTCTGCTCCACATTGCCCAGGGCCAGTGTCATCAATGGCTGAGTAGTTTTGGCATAAGCAAGTGCAGCAATGGTGTCCGCTGTTTCACCCGATTGCGATAGCGTAATTACCAACTGGTTTTTGCGGGGAATGAGCGGGTAGAGCACATACTCACTAGCGATCTCTACGCGCACTGGAATATTTAATCGCGACTCTAGGAAAAAACGCCCCAAAAGTGCGGCATGATAACTGCTCCCACAGGCTAAGATTAATATATCTTCGGCAGTATCTAAGTGTTGAGCCAGCTGTTCTGGGAATAGGGTCAGAAATTCTTGACCGTGAACCCATTGCTGCAAGAGTTGCTCAAAGCAGTCTGGCTGCTCATGGATCTCTTTTTTCATAAAATGTTCGTGTGTGCCTTTGTCAATGTGCACAGCACTGAGATGATGCGGATGCAGTGCTCGAGGAATGGTTGTGCCTTCTCGGTAGAGCGTGTGTGTATGGAGATTCGCAATGAGGATCTCACCGTCCTCTAAGTACAAGACATCATCTACAAGATCACAAATGGCAGTGAGATCAGAAGCCAATGCACTCCCGTTTTCCCCCCGCCCAAAAATCAAAGGACTCTTATGACAAAAGGCCATGAGCTGGTTAGGGAAACGCTTGTCAATGACTGCACAAGCAAAGCTTCCCTCTAATTGCTTCATAACTGAGAGAATGGCTTCTTGAGGTGTGGCATATTGCGAAACGGCATGATCTAAAAGATGGGCAATTAACTCTGAGTCTGTATCAGAATGCAATGCGTAACCATTGGCGAGCACTTGAGAACGAAGTGCTTCTGCATTGAGTATCACCCCATTGTGTACCAGTGCCAATCGTTCATTAGAAAGATGAGGGTGCGCATTGCTCAACGTGGCAGGACCATGCGTGGCCCAGCGCGTATGTGCAATACCCATAGTGGCTTCCATGGTAGGTGAAGGGAGTGTGTGCACCCGACCAACCACTTTCTCAGCATGCAATTCACCTGACTCTGTCAGCAGCGCCAACCCTGCCGAGTCATAGCCCCGATATTCCAAACGAGATAGCCCTGTGAGTAAATGAGAACAAAGCCTCTCGCGCTGATGCCAAACCAATGCAATAATGCCACACATGTGCAAACCTTCAACCAAAGAGTTATTATAACGCTACTGATATCCCCGCGACAGCCCCCTGCCTTGTCATCCCCGCGAAAGCGGGGATCTTCTCTGTGCAGGCAAGACCCCCGCGACAGCCCCCTGCCTTGTCATCCCCGCGAAAGCGGGGATCTTCTCTGTGCAGGCAAGACC
>CAYGKN010000011.1:0-28065 GCA_964350565.1 uncultured Gammaproteobacteria bacterium | reverse complement strand
CCCCGCGACAGCCCCCTGCCTTGTCATCCCCGCGAAAGCGGGGATCTTCTCTGTGTAGGCAAGACCCCCGCGACACCCCCCTGCCTTGTCATCCCCGCGAAAGCGGGGATCTTCTCTGTGCAGGCAAGACCCCCGCTTTCGCGGGGGTGACAGGTTATTCGCGGGGGTGACAGGTTATTCGCGGGGGTGACAGGTTATTCGCCGGGATGACACGTTCTACAAATACTCAAATTCCAGCTGCATTTGCTTGTACTCCATGAGTGCTTCAATGGCACGGCGGCACAAGAGTTGTTTTTTGCTTTTGGAATCCCCACGCTTGGGACGAGACAGCTCAGGTGTGTCCTGAATCGGACCCAGATGGCTGTTGAACGAACGGGTTTCTAATGTGTTGTCGTCGAATGATCGAAAAGTCATATATCCTCCATAAAACTTGACTTTAGTGTGACATTACATCAGACTTTTCAATCGCAGTAAAGTGCTTTTTTGTCTTTTTCAATGTGAATGGCTCAATTGAACCGGGATCCCTTTTTTCTCATCAATAGCTTGTTCAAAGGTATTCCAGTGGATGCGCTGTTTGTGGTGTAGCAGTATTTTGACCAGCTCAGTACGATTTTCTAGATGTGTTGCTGATTGAGATGCCAAAGGTTCATGGGCCTCCATCCACCACTGCCCATGGAATTGACCAAGCTTGTAGGGCTGGTTAATGATCCGCACCGGTGTACCCACAGGCAGTAGGCTAAAGAGTTTTTCAATGTCTTTGGGGTAGAGTCGAATGCAGCCAGCACTGCAGCGACGGCCCACACCGGTGGTATCATTGGTGCCATGCATCAAATAACCCGAAAACCCCAGACGAAATGCATATTGGCCCAAGGGATTGCGTGGACCAGGAGCCACCACATCAGGGAGATCAAAGCCTCTGGATTTGGCCCACCGCCGAATGCTTTCAGGAGGGCGCCAGGTGGGATCTTTGGTTTTGTGAATAATGATGGTCTTGCCCTCTGGAGTTTCCCAACCCATCCGCCCAATCCCTACAGGAAAGGTAATAACACTGCGCTGATTTTTCGGATAAAAATATAAACGCATTTCAGCCAAATTGATGACCAACCCCTCTCGAGGCGCTTTGGGCAGAATATAGGCCGTAGGCAGGGTAACAAAAGAGCCAACCGAAGGATGATAAGGATGGATACGGGGATTGGCTTCAATCATCTCATAAGTACCCACATCAAAACGTTCACCAATACTTTGTAACGTGTCTCCGGCATGTACGCGGACTTTCTGCACCGCCCCCACAATATCTCCATGACGGGGGAGCTCAAAAGTGAGTGCATGCGCATTGAAGGCCAGCAGCACTAAAAAAATAGGAAATAAAAACTTCATGAAGTGGTATCTTATACAATTTTTTGCATAAATACCAGCCATCATCTAACGCCCCGCAGCTTGTTTGGCGATATTCTTCATCAAATCAAATTGCTGATTCAAGTAATCACCCTGACTATTAAATCCAGAAATGGTGGTATCCAGCGCACTGAATTGTTTAATCAATGTGAGGCGATATTTTTCAAGGCGATCATTGAGAGCAATCTTATCGTCTTGTAAATCTTGCAGCTGATCATTGAGACTATTTATGCGCTCACTGATCCCAGAGCTGCTCGCTAAGATGCTGTCTAAGGTGTCAATCAACTGTGCGCCAATTCCTCGCGCAAAATCCACGAATCCACGATGTCCCGTGGTGCCACCAGTGATTTTCATGGACAATCCCTTGGAATCACCATTTCCGGTGAAGACCTGTCCATTCCCGGTGAATGCCGTGCCATTTAAGCTTCCTGCCACATCAACACCTGTGGTGCTGGTGGGAGTCGCTCCAAATACATCGGTGGCACCCGTACCACCACTGAGAGTGATCTCAGAGCTGCTGCCATATTGATCCGAAGTGACAGTCAGCACGCCACCCGATTCACTGACATTGACCGTGGCGCCTTGTTGTTCTATTTGGCTGACCCCATTGATGCGGGTCTGAATGGCTGTAGCCAATTCAGAAGCACTGGGGTAGGTTTTGGCTTCTAAGGTGATGTTGGCATTGATGCCATCAATAATCAATTCCAAAGTATCGTTGACGCCAGCCGTGATGGTTAAATTGGCTGCAGCACTGCCTGCCAAGTTGCCTTGAGTAGCCAATTGAGAGACATCTAAGACATAACTTCCAGTTTTGGTGTCATCCGTGGATGTGACGAATTCTACCTGAATGTCACTGGGCTCGGCATACGCTGCAAAAACGCGCATGATGTCATCGAAATGGTTATTTAAGGCATCCTCTAGGACGGCAGCGTCTTTTTCTAAGGTGCCTGAGCTCGTAGTTTTGACGCCGATCTCGGCTAAGCTTTTGAATGGCCCAGTGAGATTGCTGATTTGACTGGTGATAATGGTTTTGACCTGATTCTCAATGCTACGCAAGGTGAAATCTCCGATCAAAGCGCCGGTATGGGCCCCATCGGGATCATACTTGCCCAAGTCACTGACAGTGGCTTGGAAGACATTGTTGTAGCTGTTGATGAAACTATCAATTTTACTGCGAACACTGTCTTTATCCACATTCACAGCCACCTGAATTTTATTGCCTACATCCGCTTTATTCAACGTGAGGGTGACATTTTGAATGGCATCGGTGAGCACATTGCTGCTGGAACTCACCAGAATGCCATCGATATCGACAGAAGCATCTGCAGCAGCGACTGTGTCAGTCATATTTTTACCTGCCCCTGCGGTGGCAGTGGGATCATAAGCCAACTGGGATAGCCCATTGTTGTCAATGTCGGTGCCCGAGCTGTCTCCACTGATGGTGACTTTCAGACTATTGTCTGTTCCAGATTCTGCGCTCGTGAGAACCAAACGGTAACCCGTGCCATCATTGACAATAGAGGCGCTTACGCCCAGAGTATTGTCATTGTTAATGGCTTCTTGAATACCCTCGAGGGTTTGATGCGCTGTGTCGATGGCCAATGTTTTAGTTGATCGATCGGGATTGTTTGTGAAGGTTACCCCATTGAAGGTCCCAAATTCAAAGGTGAGTGTTCCAGTGCCCAGCACCGTATCGACATTGGAAAACGCATCACTTTTGATTTTATGGGATTGTGCCAAGGCTTTGACCTCGATTTCATAATTGGCATTGGCAGCAGTGCTGGAGGCTTGGGCAGTGAGTATGTTAGTATCTTCTACCGTGACACTGCGTTGGCGAAATTGGTCGATATGACCCAAATCACCAATGACCGAGTGAAAATCACTGATGGCACTTTTTAAATCGTTTAAAGCTTGTAAGGTGTTATTGAGAGATTTTTCTTTTGTAGCGATGCGGATGGTTTCACCACGCCCTTCGAGAGTGACGAGTTGCTCGACCAAATTTTGCAAGGGTAAACCTGAACCTACGCCTAATGATGAGACCATGATGCACCTCCCGGAAATAATATAGGCTTCCCTGCAAGATGAATACCAAAAAAGCGAGCAGGAGACCTGCTCGCTTTGGGGTTAACGTGTTGCCACCTCTTACTGGAGCAGTGAGAGGGCTGTTTGTGGAATTTGGTTCGCTTGCGCCAAGACGGACGTACCTGCTTGTTGCAAAATTTGTGAACGAACCAAGTTGGCCGATTCTTTAGCAAAGTCGGCATCACGGATACGGCTTTGCGCAGCGCTCATATTTTCATGAGTGATGGCCTGCGCCGCAATCGTTGAGGTCAGACGGTTTTGAATGGCCCCGAGGGTGGAGCGTGTGGAACTTACCGAATCGATGGCGCGATCTACCGTCACAATGGCCAAGTTTGCAGAAGAAGCGGTGATGACATTAATCGATGCCAAGGTGGAATCGGTTAAGCCCACTGCCGTATCTGCAGCGCTTCCTTCAAGGGCGGCCGCTGCTGTGGTGCTGCTGGTGGAAACTGAAGCGGTACCGACGTCAGCACTGATGACAATGGCACCATTGGCTTCTGCAGCAGAAGTGTTGGTAGAACCATTGGTAAAGCCTGTGACTGCGGCCATGGCTGCTGAGTTGACTTGCACAGTAATGGCAGCCCCGGTGCGGTTGAAGAATACCGCAGTGGAGCCTGCTGTAATATCTGCAGTCACCCCTGTTTCAGAAGATTTGGCATTAACAGCTGCAACTACCTGAGCGACAGAACCTGTAGCAGTGGAGCCGATTTCTACCCCGTTGATGACCAATTCCCCCGCAGCGGTTGCAGCAGCCCCGTTGGCAGCATTGGAAGAAGCCACCAAGCTGTTGCCATACATGAATGAGGTGACCCCTGCAGAAGAGTTATTGATTGCGTTAATTTTAGCAACAGAGTCGCTGTTGGCAGAAACGTCATCTAAGGAAGCTCCATTCAATGTGGCAGAAGACAGTGCGTTGGCATATTGTACACGCATGCGGGCCGCAAGTGTGGCATCCGCTTCTCCAATAATGGTGTTGTAGTTGGTGGCCACACCCAATTGTGACGTATTGGTTTGATCAATGGTCACAGCAATGGTTTGGTTCACATCACTACCCACTTGGAAAGTGGCATTAAATCCAGATGCAGTATTTAGAATTTTGTTGCCGTTGAATTCAGTTTGAGACGCGATGCGATCCACCTCTGAAATCAACTGCTGTACCTCGGTATTCAAACTGGTTCGTTCTGCACCACTGTTAGAACCGTTTACCGATTGCAAGGCTAGCTCACGAATCCGCTGCAGAGCAGAAGAAGCTTCCCCGAGTGCCCCTTCTGCAATTTGCGCA
The DNA here is from genome assembly GCA_964350565.1 of uncultured Gammaproteobacteria bacterium. GTDB lineage: Bacteria > Pseudomonadota > Gammaproteobacteria > CAYGKN01 > CAYGKN01 > CAYGKN01. Next base: position 23,306 of record CAYGKN010000011.1, on the reverse strand, counting down.
AGAGAGATACCGTCGTTGGCATTGCGTTGAGCTACTTCTAAACCGCGAATTTGAGAAGACAAGCGCTCAGAGATGGCCATACCGGCCGCATCGTCATCCGCACCATTAATCCTTAAACCTGTGGACAGTTTTTGTAGTGACTTATTCATTGAGCTTTGAGTTGAATCCAAATTACGACGAGCGTTAATGGATGCAATATTGGTAAAAATACCCAAACCCATAATTTACCTCCAATTGTAACCCTGACTGTTCAGGGGTATGTACCTTGGTGAAGCTGCTCATGGCATGTATCACCGCATACCCTTTCTATCGGCAACGATTTTTGAGGCTTGAGGCAAAAACAGACATTTTCCGAGAGAGAAAGAAAAACAACTAATTAGAGCTTTCTTCCAGGATGGAAGCCTCCAATTGTTGTTTTCCATCCTGCCATTCAATAGAAACAGGAACACGCATTTGAAGTTGTGCTGCCTGTTTGATGAGTTGATTTTCTTGGTAAACTAAGGCAAACCCTCGCTCTAAGGGCTCTTTGGGACTTTTTAAACGTTGCGTGCAATGCATGAGTGTTTGTTCTACTTGGCGTAGTTGGGCATTGCTCAATTTACTCAATTGCTGCAGTTGAGCTCGCCAAGTTTCTATGTGACGATGGAGTTTCCAGTGAAGGGCTTGGGTGGGTAGTTTGCAGCGTTGATAGCGTTGCTGAGTACGTTCTAGACATTGCCACATACATTGAATCAAGCGTGCTTCCATAAAATCGAGGGTTTGAGTTTGTTCTTGGAGTTTCTGTGCGGGATGTTTGAGGGCACGGTAGCACAGTTCCAAGCGATGTTGTGTAGCAAGCAGCACGGTTCTGAATGATCGAGAGAGGTGTTGTGCTAAGTGGTGTGTGCGAGCAAGCCATTCCTGCTGATCTGGGCCGACGTATTCTGCGGCACTCGAAGGCGTGGGCGCACGTTTATCCGACACAAAATCTGTGAGCGTAAAATCAATTTCATGGCCTACGCCACTGACAATGGGGATGGGGCACGCAAATAGTGCACGGATCAGGGCTTCATCATTAAAGCACCAGAGATCTTCAGCACTCCCACCTCCACGAGCGAGGATCAATACATCGCAAGTGTTGTCCGCAATGGCAGAGTTTAGGGCTTCTATGAGTCGGAGAGGTGCTGTTTGACCTTGAACTTCACTGGGATAAATGCGCACTGGAATAAAAGGACTGCGACGAGAGAGTACGTGCAGAATATCCCGAAGGGCTGCCCCTGTTATGGAAGTGATCACGCCAATGCAGGTTGGCCAAGCAGGTAGGTTTTTTTTGTGGTGGGCATCGAATAATCCTTCGGCAGCGAGACGTTTCTTGAGCTCTTCGAATTGACGCTGCAGAGCCCCAGCACCAGTGAGTTCCAGTTGATGTGCGATGAATTGATAATCTCCACGAGGGGAGTATAGACTGACATGGCCTTGTACAATGACGTGATCACCGACTTTGGGCTGTGAGGTTTGGCGTTGTGTGCCACGAAATTGCGCACAACGAATGCTAGCATGATCATCTTTGAGGGAAAAGTACCAGTGTCCTGAGCGGGGAGCCGTGAAATTGGCGATTTCCCCACTGAGCCAAATGGAGTTGAGATGTGATTCCAGCAGCTGTTTTGCCGTGTGGTTCAGCTGACTGACGCTTAAGATTTCAGGATGTTCTGAGGGTTCGTTCATGTGGGCCAAAGGCATCTCGTTTCCATAGCATGACAAAAACACCAACATTGAGCAAGGGCAGTGTGATTCCCAGAAGAAAATAAGGAGCAAAACCATGATGCTCCACCAGAAAACCCAGCCAGGGGCCGACTAGGAGTTTGGGCAAGGCCGTTAACCCTGTGAGAATGGCCAATTGAGTGGCCACATAAGTCTCGCCCCTAACAAAGCCCATCAAAAGGCTCAGTAATGTGGTAATACTCATGCCCAGAACCAATTGATCGATGAGAGTGACCACGGCGAGATTGACATGACTCGGCGCGTAAGACAGTGTAAAGAGTGCCAATGCAGAGAAGCTTTGTAAGCCCAGCAGAAGTGGATAGAGTAATCCTGTATGAGATTTTTTCCAACAAAATCCTGCGGCCATGCCCCCCATAAAAGTGGCAATCAGCCCCATGCTTTTATTCACAAGACCAATGGCACTGAGAGAGAAATGCAATTCTCGAATGAGGTAGAGATTTTGCATGGGACTGGTGTTGGCGGTGAAACTCTCTCCAATGAGGAAGAGAGAGAGGAAGAGGAGCCAGAGGCTGATGAGGATGCTATTATTCCCGCGTACTTTGTCATTCCCGCGTACGCGGGAATCTACTCTAAGTAAGGATTGTGCCCATTGGAGGAAAGATTCCCGCTTTCGCGGGGATGACACGTGGTGCGTGGGTGACAGTTGGGGTCTCGGCAGACACCACACGAAAGCAGCACCCAGCAATAGGGTGCTGCTTCCGACAAGGTAGAGTAAATGGAAACCGAAATACTCAGCAAATACCAGCCCCAATCCCCCACTCAAGAGCAGCCCCAATCGATAGCCTGTGACGTGGAGATTCATGATGGTTGCTCTGTGTTCAACAGAGGCGATGTCGTAGAGATAGGCATCAGAGACAATGTCTTGTGAGGCGGTGAAAAAGGCAAGAAGAAAAGCCAAGAGAGCCAATGAGTGAGTAGAATTTGGAGAGTCACATGCCATGCCCAATGCGCAGAGTCCGGCAAGCGCGCGGGTGAGGCAAAGCCAGCTTGAACGCACGGGCCAGTGTGCACACAAAGGGATGTCGAGTCTGGGAGACCAGAGAAATTTAGTGGCAAAGGGGATCCAGAGCAGAGATAAGGCACCTATGCTAATGCTGCTTTGGTGGCTTATCGCAAACCAGGCCTGAAGGGTAGTAAAAATCAAAGAAAAGGGGAGGCCACAAAAAAAACCATTGATCAAAATCAGCGCGTATAGTCCGGGCATTAAATGGCTCGAAAATAGCAAGTATAACAGGAATATGCTACGCTATGAAGCATGTTGGTCTATTTAAAAGAACAAAAAGAAAAGCTCTCGAAATTGCTGGGAGAGGGGCATGCGAGCTTTGCCGCGGTGATCCCTAGGCGAGGTTATCGCGATGACGAGGAAGATGGAGGCGCTGGAGCGAGTGATTTGCGTTGGCGTGAGCATCCCTTATTGGCGAATCAACCCATCGGTGCGGCGCTCGATCTGGCTCATCAAACGCTGGCCAATAGCGAGTCTGCCGAGTATCTCAAAGAAAGGGCCAATGAGGCATGTCCAGAGTTGAAGAAACAACCCGGCTTGGCCAAGCTCCTCAGTAAAGGGCACTTTAATGCGCCCAAGGCACGACCTTTCCGATGAGTTTGGCACGCACCATTATTTATGAAGATCTGTCGAGTTTACAGAACAAGCTTGCGGCTGCTCCTGCCCTGGATGAAATCGATGAGTATGGTTATACCCCGCTGATCCAAGCGGCCATTGTGAATGATGCGCAAAAGGCGCAAGCATTGCTAGAGGCGGGTGCCAGTGTGGATTTCACGGATTTAACGGGTCGCACCGCTTTGCATTGGGCCAGTGATAATCACAATGTAGAACTCGTGGCTTTGCTGTTACAGCATGGTGCAGATCCCAATGCCTACACACTGGGAGCACAGCCGGTGTTGGTTATGCCCTTGCTCCGAGGGCATGATCGCATCAAACAATTATTAACGCGCCATGGAGCATCTTTGGCTTTTGCAAAAGACTTTGTGAATGCAAAAGAGTTGGGGCATATTTTTTCTTTGCAGGGTAGAGTAGATATTGTGACCGACGAGCCTGCTTTTTTAGAGGTGCCTTTGGAAGGATTTTATGTGGAATTTAGTACTGCTTTGGTATTGGAATCTTTGCTGGAGTTTAGGCATCATTTTAAGGGCAGAGAGTTTCAAGCGTATTTTGCGCCCTTGCAAGTGGTGATCAAAGCCATGGAGCAGGCCAATGTCTTGTTGCAATATCAGCATTACCTCATCGACAAGCGTCAGCATCAAGGGCGCATTCAAAAAGCATTATCTATTCAACCCTTATTATTGCCTGTGTGTTATGAGGGGCATGCCATTAGTCTGGTGGTGAGTGGTCGTTTTGTGATTCGTGTGGATCGCGGACATTTTGGGCGCGCCAACGGTACGGTGATGGTCTATGAGATGCCGAATAAAAAACGTTGGTCGTTTTCTATGGCGCAGCAGTTGATGTATACCCGATTAGCGGAAGATTTTGTCAATGAAGGTTTGGGTGTGCATTTACAATTGTCACTGGTTACGACTTTTGATTTATCGGCACAAAGCAGTGGGAATTGTGCTTGGGCAAATATTGAAGGGGGCGTGTTTTCCCTGTTATTGGCCATATTTTATGGTGAGTGTGAAGATTGGGGTCAATCATCTGAAAAAGCCATGGTTTTTTATGAGGAGTGGATGGCTTTTGAATCGCATCGTGCTTTGCACTTTTGTGTGAACTCTTATGAAGGGTCTTCTCGTCCTCGGCAGGTGTCTAAAGCCTCTTTGTTGGCCGCTATTTTATTTCAGCACTTGCGTAGTGAGACGCCATTGGGTCAGCAGTGGTCAGAGAGAATATTGCCTATTTTATTGGAGCCAGATTTTCATTATATTTTACGAGCATATTTGGAAGCCTTTCCCAAGGAGCATCCATTGAGAAAAAATTTGCGGGTGTTGTTAGAGGATTATGGGGTGACAGAAGAGTTATTTTATTAAAGGAGAGTAATGATGAGTGCATCAAAAATTTTATCGGTGGATTTTCCAGATAAAGCGGCATTGTATGCGGCGTATATGCCTTTTGTGAAAAATGGAGGGTTGTTTGTCCGCACTCGAGAGAGTTTTGAAATGGGGGAGGAACTGTTTGTCATTATGACGATGATGGGAGAGCCTCAAAAATATCAGCTGGCGGGTCGAGTCATTTGGGTTACTCCTCCAGGTGCTCAATCTGCTTGTGGAGTGGGGTTGCAATTCCATTTGGATACCCCCAAAGAGTTGCGTCAAAAATTGGAGACGTATTTGGCGGGCTCTGAAGGGGCCGATCGACGAACGGATACCATGTGATGTTAATCGATTCTCATTGTCATTTGGATCACATTCCATTGGAGGGGTTTGAACAGGGTTTAGATGATCTTGCAGCCGCTTGGCGTGCAGCAGGGGTGCAACAAGTCTTATGCGTAGGATTAACCCCCACACAAAGTGAGCGCGTCATTGAAATCGCCGAGCGTTATGACGATGTGAAGGCTTCAGTGGGGTTGCATCCCACCGAAGAGCCAGAGCATTTAGGAGATCTCGACAAGCTTTGGGAGTTGGCGGCTCATCCCAAAGTGGTGGCCATTGGTGAGGCGGGGTTGGATTATTATCGCCCTCCGGCGCACCCCTTTCAACAGGAGCGTTTTCGCCGACAAATTCAGTTGGCCAAAGCGGTGGGGAAGCCGTTGATTGTGCACACGCGCAGTGCCAAAGCCGATACCTTGCGTATTCTAGATGAAGAGCAGTTTCATCATGGAGTGCTGCATTGTTTTACCGAAGACGCAGAGATGGCCACGGCGGCTTTAGAGCGCGGTTGGATGATTTCTTTTTCTGGTATTATTACCTTTAAAAATGCAGTAGCATTGCGAGAGGTGGTCAAAGCCGTGCCGTTATCAAAGATGTTGATTGAAACCGATGCCCCTTATCTCACTCCAGTGCCTTATCGTGGCAAAGTGAATCATCCCGCACGCGTGATTCATGTGGCAGAAGCTGTGGCTGCATTGCATGCGGTGTCTGTGGAGGAAGTGGTGAAGATGACGGGGGAGAATTTTCAGAAGTTATTGCATTAAGCTTCTATCCCTCCTTTTTTCGCCAATCAAATTGCTTTGCAAGGCAGACTTTTCTAAGTGTGCAGCCAGAAAAACTGCAGAAATGGTTTTTTGTGGCGTCTGATTCATGAATTCATCTTCTATATCCATGAGCCCGGTAAAGAACAGGAACGCTGAAGAGCATTGAACGAACCAATGGTAGAGTAGAGAAAAGCACACTCGAAGGACGAGGAATGGTTTTAGGTAAAGCGGAGCATTGGCATCGATTTGCATGAAGGTATAGGTGCCAACCAGTGCAGATTCTAATGCCATGCAAAAGGTGATATCCTGACGAGTGTTGGTGGTGTTTGGTTTATTGCTTTTAAATTGAAGAAGAAAAGTGTGAATGCTGAGGGGAATAATCACTAAGGTAGTTGTTATTAAATAAGCAATGCATTTTAGTAGAAAAAGTAGAGGATTGGATTGTTGTAAATCTTCTTTAATGGTGGTTAGGGAATATCCACTATCAAGGCCAAGGTGTTTTTCAGTGACCCGTCGAAAGAGTGAGGTGTTTGAGCTTGTCAGCTTGATACTCATTAAATCAGCGTTTATCGAAGCGATTGCGATATAATTTTTATAAAATAGTGTTTCTTCCTGTCCAGAATATTTTCTGAAAAGCTTTTGCGTTGCATTTTTATAGAGTTTGTTTTCCGTTTCAGCCTGATAGAAATCCCCAATCACAGACTGAAGTTTTCCACTTCCTTTCCCTAATAACGTTATGATGATAATTAACGAGATAATGGCAACGAATGTACCGTAGATCATATGCCAACTGAGTGAATGAAAGTGAAGAACTTCATGGCCATAAGCGGTAGCTGCAATAAGTAGGGTTGCAGCAAGTAACCATAAATTTTTTGCAACTCGAGCAGCCAATAGAATGGGGAAAAGGAGAACAGCTTTGAAAAAAGCTATGAGAACATTTTTTTTGTGTTGTTTATCCTCAAGTCGTTTGGCAGGACTTTTACCTAAAAATAATCGATAAGGAATGTAGACAGAAAGGAGAATGACATTGCCTATCCATTTGAATGGTAAAAGAAGCATGGGAAGGTGTCTAGATTCAAATAATTTTTTTATTTTTGAAAAAATATCCTGTAAGCAATCTGTGATCATGTTGCTTAATCGATTAAACACATCCAAATGCGTTTCAATCAATAGCCCTAACATGGCAAAAAAAGTAAAGCCTAAGGCGGTAGTGATTAACACGAGATGATGGTGCAGCCCTAGAGAGAGTAGCCAAGGATGCAATTGTGCAGAAGCGGATTGATACAATGCATATCCAAAAAAACCAACAGCAGTAAGCCCCGCTAAGTGTAGTAGTGTGGTGAGTGTGGCACGAAAATAGAAAGCGGGTTTACTTAACTCGTCATTCCCGCGTAGCCCCTTGTCATTCCCGCGTAGCCTCTTGTCATTCCCGCGTACGCGGGAATCTAAATATTTCTGATAAGAAAAATAATTCTGAATATCTGATTTTTTTATGCGATGAATTAAATTTCTCCAGGCACTGATTTGAAGAGCGGTGAGTATGTAGAGCGTAGACCAAGCAAATAGCAGAGAGATAGTGATAGATACTGCAGGTGTGCAGTGCAAAAAAGCGGTGCTGGTAAGGTTTCTCATGGAGAGAAAAGCCAAGAGGGCGAATGTCATTGCAGAGAGGATGGAAAAAGCAGAGGTGAGCATTAATGTGCGTTGACGCCAAGGTGAGAGGAAAGTTTTATTGTTATTGGGAGTTGTCATTGTGAATAGATAGTGGAAGTATCCTTTGTCTAGCCAGTATGTTAACCCCCAAATGGGTTGATTGACATTACGGAAAATTTCATTTGTGGTTTGATGGAAAATCTGAGAGAAATCGCTTGCTGCTACAGCTGCCACCATGAAATGTACTAAGAACGTAGCTCCAGCGACCAACAGTGCAAAGGTGGTGAGATAGTGATGTGAGAGCCAAGACGGAGGGGAGTGTAGAAAGGCCTGAAAGATGATAAGACCCATCCCTGCAGCAAATAATGTGGCGCACAGTGTCATTCCCGCGAAAGCGGGAATTTGATTCCTATCAGGTGAGATTCCCGCTTTCGCGGGAATGACATGACGAATAAAAAAAGGAAAAGACAAAATCGCAAAACTGGCGAGAAAGGGAGAGGATATTCCCACTAACATTTTATCAATGATGGAATGTTCTTGATTGCTCATGTGTCTTACAGATTAAGTGATGGAGATATTATAACAGGATGGACAAGAAAAAGCATTCGGGAGTAGGGGTATTTTTTCTGGTCAGGTAAGACCCCCGCATATGACCAAGAGACAGGCATACGCCGGGGTGAGATGCGGGGTAGTGTTTTAATCAGTGGGTTGCCTCACCCAGCATACAATTGGGTAGGGCTTTGGTGAGGCGCACCGCAATCAATTGGCCGGTGAGGTTTTGTTCGCAGGGAAAGTGCACGATGCGGTTATTTCCTGTGCGGCCTTGGTAAGTGTGGGGGTTTTTTTTGGATGGACCTTCGACTAAAATCGTGGCTTTGGTATCTACCATGGCTTGAGTAAAGGCATCTCCTTGAGTTTTTAGTAGTGCTTGCAGGCGTTTCAGACGGTCTTTTTTGACTTCCATCGGAATGTTATCCACCAAGCGTGCGGCAGGTGTTCCTGGACGAGGGCTGTAGATAAAACTAAATGAGTGATCAAAAGGCACACGAGCTGACAAGGCCATGGTGGCCTCGAAATCTTCATCGCTTTCTGTGGGGAAGCCGACAATGATATCGGTGGTGATGCTGATATCGGGTCTGACCGCACGCAGTTTATCCAATTTTCTCTCGTATTGTTCGATGGTGTAGTGGCGTTTCATCATTTGTAGAATGCGATTTGAACCGCTTTGTACCGGCAAGTGCAATTGATTGACGAGTTTGGGAACATGGGCATAGGCGTCAATTAAACTATCTGAGAAAGCCCAAGGATGAGAGGTGGTAAAACGAATGCGTTCAATACCCTCGATTTCTGCCACGTAATGAATGAGCAAGCCTAAATCTGCTGTCGTGCCGTCATGTTTGGGCCCTTGGTAATCATTGACATTTTGACCGAGCAAAGTGATCTCTCTCACACCTTGCTCTGCCAGTGTGGCCACTTCCGCAATGACATCATCAAAGGGTCGAGAAATTTCAGCGCCTCGCGTAAAGGGGACGATGCAATAACTGCAGTACTTGCTGCAACCTTCCATGATGGAGACAAAAGCTTTGGGGCCATCTGCTCTGGGAGTGGGTAGGCAATCAAATTTTTCTATCTCAGGAAATTGAATGTCTACGACGGCTTTGCGGTGCTCACGCACTTCTTCTATCATTTTAGGGAGGCGATGTAGTGTTTGTGGCCCGAAGACCAAGTCGACATAAGGCGCCCGTTCTCGCAGCCACTCGCCTTCTTGAGATGCCACACATCCGCCTACCCCAATGAGCAGCCGCGGATTTTTAGTTTTAAATTTTCTCAAGCGCCCCAATTCAGAAAAGACTTTTTCCTGAGCTTTTTCTCGAATGGAGCAAGTATTCAAAAGAATGATATCCGCTTCTTCTGGTGCAGCAGTCTCGGTGGTGCCATAAGCACGGTGTAGCACATTGACCATCTGCTTAGAATCATAATCATTCATCTGGCAGCCGTAAGTTTTAATGTGCACTTTTTCCATGCTACAAACTCCAGTGGTTAGGCTGTATAAAGCTTAATTCCAGCAAGTTCATGTTCACTCGTTGCATGATGATGGAGATTCATCACACCTGTGTATACTAGCAAGCTACTGAAAAATTGCACTACCCAGTGGACAACGAGTTTCGCCAAGGTCCAAGGCAGCTCAAGAAGTTTTAGCATCGGTTCAATCATATTTTTTGCGAAGCTAGAATTGCTTTCTGTATCTGCGTGCTTCTTAGGAAAGTACGAATCGGTCGCTGTGAATGCTGCCTTGAGCAAGCCCCAGAAAGAGGGGGCACTCTCTGTGGCCAAGCAACGCTTCGCCAGCACAAAAACACCAAGAGGTATCGCCACAAGTGCTGTGGTGATGGTATAAGCGAGAAGGCGTACAAAGGATTCAATAATGTTGTTATTTGAATCCAAGGAAAACCAAGCAGGCTCACGATTATTTTCCTTTTTGTCAGCAGTATTACCCAATAAACCTAAATGCGTATAGGCAATAGTACGACCTAAAGACATTTTTTCTTGAAGGGGGTAAGTCTCCTTCAATTTTTCCTGTGCTTTTTTCTTCACATCCATCAAGGTTCCCATCCCAAAGATGAAGGACATCACCCCTGCGAGAATACCGGTGCCGACCCACCAGGGGGCGTGAGAGAGACCCAAGCAACCATTGTTATAGGCATTGAGCAAGACCAAGGTGAAGGTGGCAATCAGTAACGAACGGATGCTGATTTGGCTGATCAATAAAAAGGGTAGAGCAAACCACGCTGTGAGAACATGCAGTTCTTCACCTTTGATTTTTGATTCCCAGCGTTCATGAATATCTTTCCCAAACAATATGCGATATAGAATCAAGGTGATATCGGTTGCAGTCGATAGTGTTAGCCAGATAGGAGCAACGATGAATATTCCAAGGCAAAGACTGAAGTAGTTGCGATTTTTCCAGTCATTCTTGATAAACCAAATAACACCTTCTTTGTCTTTTTGTTGACTTGTCAATGCATACCACAAATAGCCGTTACTAGTGTACTTAAACACATCATCCACACATGTTGCGATCAACTCACCTACACTACTAAAGAGGGTCATGCTTGATTTGATGGCAAAGCCCAGCATGGCAAAAAAGGTGAAGCCGAGACCGAAAATCGAGGCGATGGTGAGGCCCAAGCCATGAGACATGCCAATAGACAGCAAAAGTTGATTGAGGCTATGAAAAGCGGGTAGAGAAGCATAGTACAAACCCACCAAACAACCCGCAATTAATCCCCCCAGTGTGAGCGTGGCGGTGAGGAAGTGCTTTAAGTAGACGGCTGGTTTGGAGAGAGCTTTTTCTTCTTCTTCAGCCTGATTTTTCTGAATCCATTGATGCACCCAAAACAGGGCACAGGCCAACAGAGGAATGAGGCCTATTACTAAGGTCAGATTAGAATACCCCAATCCCAGCGCAGAGAGGATGGGCAGCAGCGCAGAGGGGGCTAGGGTATAAGTGATGAACCCTGCGGCAGATAAGGCGGCCCCTAAGCTCAGAATAACAGCAGAGATAGAGGTGAGGTTGAATTTCTTAAATACCCCTTTTAGGCAAGTTACTGTTGCACTGTCTTTGTTATTGGTTTTGGTGAAGCCATGAATCAACCCTGCCCATCCATTGAGCTGAATGGCGGCCAAAGCAAATACCGTGGCCAATGAAATCAGAGACGCCAGGGCAATGGCACCGCCTGGAGGCAATCCTAGGAATCCTGCTCCTGCGACATCCAATGCAGAAATAAAGGTGAGCGCACCAAATGCCACCGCAGAACTAACAGCCAGAGCAAAAGCAATGAGGATGACGCGTTGTTGCCAAGGGGCTATCACGGTTGGACTGCCATCTTCTGGATTCTCTGGATTCTTTGGATTCTTATGAATAAATAGGCTGTGAAAATAACCATGATCCAGTAGCCATTTGACTCCTGTGATGTATTTGCCACTTTCGAGTGCGGAGTCAGTTTTTTGATTGAGGCGTTTATCACCTTCCGTTTGTTCCTCCTTATGAAAAATCCCCATAAACCCTTCGACAGCCATGCCGGACATCATTAAGTTCACCAGAATGGTGGCGGATGTGGCCAAGAGGGCAAAAATCACAACATTATGCAAAAGAATAGTGGTGCTACCTGAAATGAGCGCAGGAAATACAGTTAGGCCTGTACCCAATGCAAAGAGGCCTGCAAAGAGCAGGTAACCTGTGGGGTGTAAAATGCGATGACGGAAGATTGTTTCTGCTTCGTTGGGGTCTGATGTTATGTGGCGATTAATCAAACGCATGCTAGCCCAACGCAACAAAATCACAGGGATAGAAAGCGTAGCAAAAGCCAGTCCAAAGGGGGCAATGAAGGCATACAGAGCAATGTCCGCAATGGTTTCTGTTGTGGTTTTGTCAGACGCGTGACTCATGATGGTTCTCCCAAACAGTTAATCAATGCATATTGAACAAAAAATTAACCGCTTTGTAAAGGGGGGGGTGAAAGAATACAGATTTTTTTAATAACCATCTTGATAATACAAGCAATGTTTTTGTATTGGGCATGTCTCGCATTGGGGTTTTTGGGCTTGGCAGCAGTAACGGCCGTGCAAAATCAACCAATGGTGGGCATGTTGATGGTAGATTTGGGGGATGGTTTGCATGAGTTGTTCTTCGATTTCTCGAACGGTATTGCCGCGGGCCAGTCCGATGCGTTGACTGGTGCGAAAAATATGGGTGTCGACCGCAATCAAAGGTTCGCCGTAAAGGGTATTGAGAATCACATTCGCGGTTTTGCGGCCTACGCCAGGCAGGGCTTCCAGGGCTTCTCGGGTGTTGGGGACTTGGCTGTGGTGGTGTGCAATGAGTTGTTCGCAAAGTGCTAAGATGTGTTTGGTTTTATTGCGAAACAGTCCCAGTGTCCGCAAATGGTCACTCAACCCTTCAGGGCCCAATGCCCATATGGTTTCTGGGGTGGGAGCGCACTCGAATAAGGGCTTGGTGACTTTATTGACTTGGGCGTCTGTGGATTGAGCAGACAATACCACAGCAACCAATAATTCAAAGGGGGTGCGGTATTGTAATTCTGTTTGGGGGTGAGGGTTGGCGCGTGCAAAGATTTCAAAAATCTGTTGGATGCGATGTTTAGTTAAGGGCGTTTTCCAGGGCATGTTTGAGATCCTGACTCATGTGTTCGATGGCGTGTTCTCCAGAATAGTCTTGCGAGTCTATGTGCGGGAGAATGTGGATGTCTACGTGTTGACCGTGCTGTATACGGACACTGCCAGCGGGGAAGATCGTTTCACTGCCATTGATGGCGATAGGTAAAATGCGAGCTCCATGTTTTTGGGCCAGTAGAAATCCACCGCGTTTAAAGTGTCCCAGTTTTTTATTTTTACTGCGGGTGCCTTCTGGGGCCAACCACAATGGTGCGTGGGGAAGAATGTGCATGGCTTTTTCTTCGAGTTGTTGCCAGCTGTGTTTTTTATTGTGGCGATCGAGTGTGACCATATCCAGGCGATGAATGGTGGGGCCGAAGAAGGGAGTTTTCAGTAATTCTTGTTTAGCGACCATGCGCATGGTGGGGCCTAGTGCATAAAGCACTAAGGGGATATCAAAATGCGAGCGATGATTGCTCATGATAATCCAAGGTTTATCTTTGAGGTTTTCGAGAATATGGGGATCTCCATGTACATCGACTGTTGCGCCCACGACGTTGACGAGAGAGTGGGCACAGTCTGCAATAAAAGTTTCGCGTTCCATGCCAGATAAAAATGGCAAACTGTGCGTTAGGCGATACCACAAGCATTTGTACATAAACAGGGTGGCGGTGCGGATAGCGAGAAGATTTGGGATCATCTTTTTTTCTCCGAGCGTTTGGCGCGAGCAATGGCGGCGGCAATGAGGGAACGTTTTTCTTCTGGGGAAGCTTCTTGGATGGGATCGGCGATGGTGGTGCGTCGTTGTTGTCGTTGATAGCGTAGTCGCTGTGCTCTTTTTTGGAATCGCTCTCTAGATAAGGGGGCGCGATGTTGGGCAGAGAAGGGATCGGGTTGCAAGCGGATGCAATCGACCGGGCAGGTGGGGAGGCAGAGTTGGCAACCGGTGCATTCACTCTCGATGATGGCATGGAGTTGTTTGAGGCTGCCGGCAATGGCATCGACAGGGCACACGCTCAAGCATTTGGTGCAACCAATACAAGCCTCAGGGTCGATGCTTGCAATCTCTGTGATGGGAGCTGTGAAATTCCCTGGAGGAGATTCTCGATGGGTGAGCGCTGACAGTTGGGCTTGTATGGTCTCTCCACCGGGTTTACAGCGGTTAATGGGGGCGCCTTTGGCAATGGCTTCAGCATACGGCCGGCAGCCCTCATACCCGCAGGCTTGGCAGTGCCATTGAGGTAGGAGCGCATCTATGTCGTCAATGCTTGCCATTGGGTACTCGATAATCTTTGCCATAGAGGGGTGTAGGGGGTCAGGGTGGTTCCCAGCAGTGCTTGTTCTCGTGCAGACCATTGTAAATCGCATGTTAGCCACTGAGCAATGGTTGAGGTTGTTTGGGGCATGATGGGGACAAGGGCGGAGGAAATTAATCGGAATAGATTCAAGCCCAGGGTTAAAATTTGTTGTGCTTGTGGGGTCGCTCCTAGGGCCCAAGGTTGATGCTGGGCCAAGTAGGCATTGGTGCGATCGGCAATGTGCATTATCATGCGGATGGCTTTGGCGGTGTCTCTTTGGTGGTAGGCTTCCATCAGGCTGGGCCATTGGTCGAGGAATTCCTGATAGAGGGGTTCATCGGGAAGCGTATCACTGAGGCGGCCTTCAAAATATTTTTCGAGGAGTTTTGCACAGCGACTGGCGATATTCACCCATTTTCCGACAATGTCGCTATTGATCTTTTGGGTGAGCTCTTCGAAGGATAAATCGAGATCGTCAATGCTGCCATTGAGTTTGCTGGATAGGTAATACCGCAGGGCTTCTGGATGGCCGTGTTTGAGGTAGTCTCTAGCGGTGATGAAAGTGCCTCGGGATTTCGACATTTTCTCTCCATGGATGGTAAGAAATCCATGGGCATAGAGTCCTTTGGGCAGCGTATGGTGGCTGGCTGATAACAGTGCGGGCCAAAAAAGCCCGTGGAAGTAGAGAATGTCTTTGCCAATGAAGTGGTAGAAATCGGGAGGGGTATTGGTTTTGAGGGCATCATACAGCTTAGGTTCCAGCGTCTTGAGTGCGCATAGGTAACCCACCGGCGCATCTAGCCAGACGTAGAAATATTGGTTGCGCTCAGGGATAGAAAATCCGAAATAGGGGGCATCACGAGAAATACACCAGGGTTGTAGGCCGGTTTGAAACCATTCTTGGAGTTTGGCGCTGATGGCGGATTGGGAGAGGGTGTCATGCCATGCTTGCAGCAGATTGCTACAGCGAGAAAAATCGAAAAACACATGTTCGCTGGAGCGAAACTCAGGCGTGCTGCCAGTTAGAGTGGAGTAGGGGTTAATGAGTGCCTCAGGGGTGTAGGTTTTACCGCAGCGTTCGCAGTGATCGCCATATTGTTCTTTGGCATCGCAATTGGGGCATTGGCCTTTGACAAAGCGATCGGGTAAAAACATGCCTTTTTCAACGTCAAAAGCTTGTTGGAGGGGGCGGGTGGATAGCCATCCATCTTCCTGCAGGGATTGATAAATAGTTTCTACCAATTCTTGGTTGATGGGATCGTGGGTGGAAATATAGGTGTCGTATCCGATGAAGAAATCCTGGAGATCTTGCTGATGTTCGGTGAATATTTGTCCAATCAGTGCTTCTGGTGTGGTGCTTTGTTGCTGCGCTTTGAGCATGATGGGGGTGCCGTGGGCATCATCACCGCCCAAAAATAACACGGACTTATCTTGAGCTTTGAGATGGCGTACCCAAATGTCGGTTTGAATATGCCCCACTAAATGCCCCAAGTGTAGGGGGCCATTGGCATAGGTGAGTGCATAAGTCACTATAGTTGGTGCATTCATGACAATCCCTCAAACAGGACATTGTAATGAACCTGGCGTCAAAAGGAAAGCGTTCTATACTGTTAAAAAACAGGGAAGAAATGATGCGACAATGGTGCGCGCGAATCTTGGGCTGCGGAGTGCTCCTGCTGGCATTGATTGGGGCGGTAGAGGCTAGTAATGGTGATCCGGTGGATTTGGATGCGGGGCCGGTATTCTATGAGATGCTGCCACCTTTTACGATCAATGTTCTTACCACCGATGGAAGTTTTACGTATATGTTGGTACGCGTTGAGTTGATGCTGAGCAATGGGCATATGCTCAGAGTGGTGCGCTATCATGAGCCACGCCTGAGAAACAGTTTGGTGAAGTTGTTTAGCATTCAATCAGAAGCGGCAGTGAGAGATGTCATTGGTCAACAAAAAATTCGCAAGGAAGCCTCTAAGTTATTGAAGAGTAATATGAAAAAAGAAGGGATTGAAGTGGGTGAGATCCAAGATGTGCTGTTTACGCAGTTGTTGATTGAGTGATGGGTTGTCATTCTTTGTCACCCCCGTGATTTTCTTTGTCACCCCCGCGAAAGCGGGGGGCTAGATTCCCGCTTTCGCGGGAATGACAGGAGGTGCGGGAATGACAGGAGGTGCGGGAATGACAGGAGGTGCGGGAATGACAGGATAAGTATCTTCTCAACACTGCGTAACTTACCCCATAAGCCGTCAGTGCAGCGCCGAGTCCTATTAAAAGAGATCCCAAGCTCAACGGTATCCAAATCTTACCCAGCCAGAGATGAATTTGATTCCAATGCAGCGTTTGGTGGTGTATGGGGCGATTGAGCAGCCAGGCACCGAAGAGATAGTTGCCATACATGATGGGCCCGATGCTAATGGGATTGCTTACCCAAGTGGAAGCCATGCTGCAAATAAGGTTGCCGCGCAACCAGATGCTGCCGATGATGGCCATGAGGGTTTGTATGGGCAATGGTTGAAAGGCGCAGAAGACTCCCACGGCGATCCCGGTGGCCATGGGTCGTGCAGAGAATTGCCAAAGTCTAGCATCGTGAAAATAGTGGCCGAGGCGAGAATCTCGATATTTCTCCTTCCAGGCGATTTGCTGGGTATGCAATCGCGATAACCACTGCTCTAACCATTTGTTCATGATGCCATGTCGCCCCTTACACATTCTTATCGTATCCTACTGTGAAAAGGGCATGCTGACAAATGGCTCTTCTCTAAAAAACCCGTTACAATAAGTAGGTAGAGAAAAAAGGAGTCATGATGTCTGTAAATCCATTTGAGAGCACCTTGTCGGTGGGTGAACAAACGTATCGCTATTGTGCAATAGAAAGCGCGATAGCCAAGGGGTTAGATGCAGCCAAAGTGGCGCGATTGCCGCGCTCGCTGAAAGTGGTGCTGGAGAATTTACTCAGAAGTTTTGATGAATCCGTAGTCACTTTTGATGATTTACAGGCCGTGGTGGAAGGGCGCTCTGAAGAGATTGCTTATCGACCAGCGAGGGTGTTGATGCAAGATTTCACTGGGGTGCCGGCGGTGGTGGATTTGGCCAGCATGAGAGATGCGGCGGTGGCTTTAGGGGGAACTGCGGATGCCATTAATCCTCAAATCCCTGTCGACTTGGTGATTGATCACTCCGTGCAAGTGGATGCGTTTGGTTCTCCCAGTGCGTTGTCGAAAAATATCGATTTAGAAATGGAGCGCAATGGGGAGCGTTATCGTTTTCTCAAGTGGGGACAGCGAGCCTTGGATAATTTTCGAGTGGTGCCTCCAGGTACCGGCATTTGTCACCAGGTGAATTTAGAATATTTAGCCAAGGTGGTGTGGGTGCAGTCGAATCAAGAGGGTCTGCCTTGGGCTTATCCTGATACGCTGGTGGGAACCGATAGTCACACGACGATGGTCAATGGATTGGGCGTGCTCGGTTGGGGTGTGGGTGGCATTGAAGCGGAAGCGGCGATGTTGGGTCAGCCGATTTCTATGTTGATCCCTAAAGTAGTGGGGGTGAAATTAACAGGTCGATTGCCAGAGGGGGTATTGGCTACAGATTTGGTATTGCATTTAACTGCACTGTTGCGTGAGCATCAGGTGGTGGGTAAATTTGTAGAATTTTATGGTCCTGGAGTCAACAAACTGCCAGTGGCTGATCGTTCCACGATTGCGAACATGGCGCCAGAATATGGGGCCACTTGTGGATTTTTTCCTGTCGATGAGCAAACGTTGAATTATTTGCGCCTCACGGGTCGTGATGAGACGCAATTGGCATTGGTCGAGGCCTATTCGAAGGCCCAAGGGTTATGGTTAGAAGATGGAGAATTGTCTTTTTCCGAATCGTTAGAGCTCGATCTCTCTGTGATTGTGCCTTCTCTAGCAGGTCCTAAGCGTCCACAGGATAGATTGTCTTTGTCAGAGTTGCCCGCGCGATTGCGCAGTATACTTCCGGAGGGGGCAGATCCTTCTCTGAGTGCTTGGGAGCGTGTACCCGGAGAAGATTTTGCATTAGGGCATGGTGCAGCCGTGATTGCGGCGATTACCAGTTGTACCAATACTTCTAATCCCAGTGCATTGATTGCTGCGGGGTTGCTGGCACGCAAAGCGCGTGCATTGGGATTACGCACACAGCCTTGGGTGAAAACTTCTTTTGCGCCGGGTTCTAAGGTGGTGACGCGTTATTTAGAGGCAGCAGGATTGCAGGCAGATTTAGATGCCTTAGGGTTTTATTTGGTCGGATATGGTTGTACCACTTGTATCGGCAACTCAGGACCGCTACCAGAGGCCGTGGCCAAGGCTATTGATGAGCGCCAGCTGAGTGTGTCTGCCGTGTTATCAGGAAATCGCAATTTTGAAGGACGTGTGCATCCTCAGGTCAAAGCAAATTGGTTGGCATCTCCTCCATTGGTGGTGGCCTTTGCCATTGCGGGGCGTACCGATTTAGATTTAACTCAAGACCCCATCGGCTACGATACGCAGAATCAGCCGGTGTATCTCAAAGAGGTGTGGCCTTCGAACCAAGAAATTGCCGACTGTGTGCTGAAAGTGGATAGAGAAATGTTTTTGTCTTCTTATGATGATGTGTTCCGAGGAGATGAAGTCTGGCAGCGTATTGATGCAGGCAGTGAGAATCTCTACGCTTGGCCGAGTGATTCCAGTTACATCTGTAGATCCCCATTTTTCGAATCGATGGAACCCACACCTGCACCTTTAGCGGATATTACAGGTGCGCGTATTTTGGCTTTACTGGGAGATAGTGTGACTACCGATCATATTTCTCCGGCGGGCGTGATTAAAGCGGACAGCCCAGCGGGTGTGTATCTGCGAGAGCATGGTGTGAAGGTGGCAGACTTTAATTCTTATGGTGCGCGTCGGGGGCATCACGAGGTGATGGCGCGTGGAACCTTTGCCAATATTCGCATTCGCAATCAGTTGGTACCCGAAGTGGAGGGGGGGGTTACCCGTCATTTAACCACAGGTGAGACATTGTCGATTTACGATGCCGCGATGCGTTATCAGGAGGAGGGTATTCCTTTGGTGGTGGTTGCGGGTCGTGAGTATGGAACCGGATCGTCGAGAGATTGGGCGGCGAAAGGACCGAAATTATTGGGTGTCTCTGCAGTGTTGGCGCAGAGTTTTGAGCGCATCCATCGTTCGAATTTAATTGGGATGGGGATTTTGCCATTGGAGTATGACCCGGAAAAAATTACTTTCAGTGGGGATGAGAAAATCAGTATTCCTGTCATAAAAGTGGTGGTGGGAGGGCAATTGCCGGTGCATATCCAGCGTTCCAATGGAGAGAGTTTCGAGTGTTTGATGAAGTGTCGCATTGATACTGACAATGAGCTGCGTTATTTCAAAAATGGTGGGATTCTACAAGCGGTATTGAGGCAGCTCGTTAACAAGGGATAAATCATGGCAGGGAATAATCAGTGGTCTTCGCGCTTGGCATTTATTGTGGCGGCGTCTGGATCGGCGGTGGGGTTAGGGAATGTGTGGAAGTTTCCCTTTATGGCTGGACAGAATGGTGGTGGTGCCTTTGTCATGGTCTACTTGCTTTGCGTATTAT
Source organism: uncultured Gammaproteobacteria bacterium (assembly GCA_964350565.1). Classification (GTDB taxonomy): domain Bacteria; phylum Pseudomonadota; class Gammaproteobacteria; order CAYGKN01; family CAYGKN01; genus CAYGKN01. The sequence goes on along the minus strand of CAYGKN010000011.1, from coordinate 3,739 downwards.
TTTTAGGGCTGCCCTTGTTAATGGCTGAGATGAGTTTGGGGCGTTATACGCGTCTGAATGCCTGGCATGCCTGTGAGAGTTTATCTCAACTAAGGCATGCCTCTAGGCATTGGAAATGGTTGGGTGGGATGTCTATTCTTTCTGGTGCATTGGTGTTGAGTTATTACAGTGTGATTGCCGGTTGGATTTGTGATTATGCTTTGCGAGCCTTAACAGTGGGCGTGAGTGCACCGGATCCTTTGGTGGTTGAAGGATTTTTTAACACCTTATTGTCCCAACCGCGTGTGATGATTATGTGGCATACGGTGGTGATGTTTTCTACCATGGGTGTGGTGGCCTTAGGGGTAGAGAGAGGTTTGGAAAAAGCAAATTATCTAGCGTTTTCTGGCATGTTGATTTTGCTATTGGTCTTGTTGGTCTATGCGGCATTTGAAGGGGCATTCACGGAGAGTTTGCAATTTTTATTTGTTCCCCGTTGGAAAGATTTTTCAGGACATGCCTTGATTCTGGCATTGGGTCATGCTTTTTTCACCATTGGATTGGGTATGGGGATTTTAATTCAGTATGGAGCTTATACCCCACAGAATGTAAAAATCGCCCCTGTGGCAATGATCATTGTCATTGTGGATACCGTTGTTGCTTTGTTGGCAGCATTGGTGATTTTTCCGATGGTATTTGCGCATCATTTATCACCCGCGATGGGGCCGAGTTTGATTTTCAAAACATTGCCCATCGCCTTTGGTCACATGCCTTTTGGGGAATATGTGGCACCTGCTTTTTTTGCGATGTTATTTTTAGCGGCATTTACTTCCACCATTGCACTACTAGAGCCGAGTGTGAGTTTTTGCATGCAACAATGGGGTTGGACTCGCCCTCAAGCGGCCATCATCAATGGTTTTGTGATTGGTGCCCTAGGGGTGTGTACGGCACTCTCGTTTAAAGGGGGCTTTTTGGCGCAATGCTGTTTTGGGTTGAGTTTTTTCTCGGTACTCGATGGTGTGGTGTCCAATTTCATGTTGCCTTTGGGTGGGATGGGGCTCGCCATTTTTGTCGGTCGCCATATCGGGAATACTTCTTGGGAGGCGCTATTAGGAAAGTGGCCGCTCTTTTCTCGCCTTTCTTTGTGGTTGCTGCGCTGGGTGGCCCCCGTGGCCATTGTCTGCTTGATGGGGAATGCCCTGTGGGATATGTTGTGAGGACATCTGTCACCCCCGCCCGCCTTGTCACCCCCGCGAAAGCGGGGGTCCATACTTTGCTGGGTAAGATCACCGCCTTCGCGGGGATGACAATAGTGGCAACGACCATACTCCTCCTCTTTCCCTGCCTCATTTTCGCCAATACGCCAACGCTACCGGAAGAAGCATCGGCCTGGCATCGACAAATTACGGGAGCACAGTGGGTCAAGCTCAGTGAGGGGCAATTGAGTTTTGAAGGGTTGTTTGCAGAGTCTGTGGCAAAAAGCACAGCTGGTGCGGTGATTGTGATCCCTGGGCAGGGCATGAGTCCTGATTGGCAATATGTGATTCGGCCTTTGAGAAAAAGTTTGCCCCAGATGGGCTGGAGCGTGTTGGTGCTGAGTTTGCCAGAAGTGAAGCAACCTGAGTTGGCGACGGTCTCTGAGGTAGAAGCTGGAGGACCACCTTCAGCTGGAGGGAGCTTATCTACAGAAGGAGAACAAGCGCTGACGTATGCAAAGTCCATTCAAAAGCGTTTGGATATTGCGATGGATTGGTTAAAAAAACAAGGGTACGGGACCGTGTTGTTATTGGGTTACCAAGATGGAGGGGTGATGGCCGCCTATGGCATTCAGCAAAACAGTGCGGCGTCTCAGGCAGATGGCTTGGTCTTATTGAGTGCGTATTTACCCGGGCGATCTTCTACAGAAAAAGACATGGTTTCAAACATTGTGACGACGCATCAGCCGGTGTTGGATTTATATGCCGAGAGGGATTTGCGTGATGTGTTGGAATCAGTGCATTACCGTCGCGTGGATAGGCGACGTGCAGGGCATCGTTACTATTGGATTCGGATGATTTCTGCTTCGGGCCCCGATTATCTCTATGCCAGTGATAAGATTTTGAAAAATATCCGTGGCTGGCTGGTCAAAAACGCCCAAGGCTTTAAATTGCAGAAAAAAGCAAAGCAATTGGCGGGGGGCGCTGTGGGAGCTACTACTGGGGGAGCTTGAAATTTTTATTTGTGAAAAATATCTCTGTACACGACAAAAATTTAACCCTCGGGGCGAGAGCTTGATAACTCACTGATAATCTGTAAAATGTATACTGCTTAACGAAATAAAAAAGAGGTATACATGGAAATCATCAGTGAGCCAAGAGGCATTCTAAACGGTTATTTGGGTTGGAACAAGGCCAGAGCCACTTGTTTAACACAATTGTTGCTAGGCGTAATGACTGCCTCGCACGGTAAATTTGAAAAAAGTTTCCTGCAGTTTTACCGGAAAAGCCAAATACTCGTCGCACTACCGAAAAATTCAGCGTTTTTTTGCAGAGGTGAACTTGTCTTTGGACCTCTTGTCGCCACTTATTTTTGGGTGGTTTTTCTATGAGCATAGTAAATTTTATCTCACCATGGACCGCACCAATTGGAAGTGGGGTAATACGAATATTAACATACTGATGCTGGGAATTGTTTATCAAGGAATTGCCATCCCTATTGCCTGTACTTTTTTGGATAAACAAGGGAACTCTAATACTCAAGAGCGTATTGATTTAATGAACAGCTTCATTTCACGATTTGGAAAATCTGGAATTTTAGGACTATTGGCAGACAGAGAATTTATTGGCAAAGAGTGGATGGGATGGTTAGAAGAGCAAGAAATTCCCTTTTGCATTCGTGTAAAATCAAATTTCATTTGCACTGATGCTAATGGAGAAACGACGAATCTTTCTCATTGCTTCAGCGATCTGTCTCCCAGGGAAAGTCGTGTATTAAGCGGTAAAAAATTGCTTTTAGAGCAGGAGGTTCACGTGGTTGGTCTCAAAATGGAGAATGAAGAATTATTGATTCTCGCCACGAATCAACAGCCAGAAACTGCTCTTGAGCGCTACAAAAAACGATGGGAAATCGAAACACTTTTTCAAGCTTTAAAAGGCCGAGGCTTTTACCTTGAAGACACTCATATGACGAATCCACAACGAATAGAAAAGTTACTCGCCATATTGTCAATGGCTTTTGCTTGGGCTCATAAAACTGGAGAGTGGAAACACCAAAAAAAAACCTATCGTTGTCAAAAAACACGAGCGACTTTCCTCGAGTTTATTTCGAGTAGGACTGGATACGCTTATTCATGCCCTTCATAACCTATTCACCACTCCAGAAAAAATAAAAGAGTGTCTCCATAGATTACGAGACAATCATTGTCTTTCGCTATTAGAAAAAATGGGCTGCAGAGGTTATGGCTAAAAATATTTTCTCACAAAAAACCATTTCTATTTTTCGGTTTGTTATGGTGGTATCCAAGCACAGGGTTGCTGCGTCTAAGTGAATGAGAAAATATTCTAAATGGTATCACATCAATCATTTAGAGTGCTTACTGTTTAAAATCTTAGATAAACACTCTCTACTGTGGCTTTGGTTGTGTCAAAAACAACCAAACAATCCGGGCCCTTATACAAAAAATAATCTAGAAATCACAGGAAGCATGATTTTTTGTCGTGTACAGAGCTCAATGTCATAAATTTCCCCAATCAATCCCATTACCTCTTCAGCCAATGGGTCA
>CAYGKN010000010.1:0-36327 GCA_964350565.1 uncultured Gammaproteobacteria bacterium | reverse complement strand
CAACAGAACTCAATTGCAAATATATGGGGTTATCTCCGGACAATAGTAGATATAGACGACTCGGAATTCCGAGAAAAAAGCTCAATCTCTGATGTTACATCAGGAATTCAGTTCAAGGTAAGAGGATATCCCCTAGAAATTCAGGTCAAGGTAATAAGCCGATATTCCCTAGCGCATGAACTGCTGGCTTGCCGACCAAGCGAACGAGAAATACTTATCAAGGAGTTTGGTCAGGGGATCGCCTGTATTTCCCTGCTCGCAATGATTATAACCTTGTTATGTGTCGTTGCCGGTAATTGCTGTAATCTCGCTACTTTAGACTTTATGGGGTATTTATTCGTTTCTAATATTATCGTATCGGCGATCTCAAAACTTAGTGAGTTTTGTCGGAAAGATCAAATTCTAACAAAGGAAGAACTTAACTCTCTTGTCAACGGGTGCACAGAACAACAGTGATAGAGCGCCATTAAGAAAAGGGGCGATTTGAGGGTTTTTTAGAGGGTTTTTGAATTATTTTATCGTAGACTATCGTGTTCATTCAGGCTGGAGAGGAGGTGAGCGCTCGATTAAGCCTTTTGTTATTGGCCGTAAAAACTGGTTGTTTAGTTGTAGCGTGGCTGGTGCTCAAAGTAGCGCAGCGCTCTATTCCTTTGTGGAAACCTGTAAATTTCATCAAGTGGATGTCTATGCCTGGTTTGCCGTGCTGACGCATATTCGAGAGGCTAAAACACTTGAGCAGTTAGAAGCATTACTGCCATTTAATATCGACCCCCAAGCACTCGAAAAAATGCGCGACATCCCTTCCGATTTGATCTTCCCTGACAAGAGTGTGGTTAATTAAACGCTTACAATTTTCTCTTACCCATCATCACTGCACAGTAAGTTGCCTATTCAAATCAGGTTCCTTGCCTTCATTCAATAGTTGTGAGAATTGTTTCTTGTAATGATAAAAAGTGAGAACAGCATCTACGAAAAATAGCATGAGAGCAATTCCCAAGTCGCAACCCATTCCTGCAGCCACCCAAGTTTTTGGAGACAGTTGCAAATGAAAGAATGATAATTGTAACAGACTAATGGCGGTTAATGTGATGGAAGTGGAAGTCAAGAGAATATTTCCTATGGTATAAGAAAGAGGCATTTCCCTATTGTGTTTAAAAATTAGGTTCAGCTTGTGTTCTTGATAGGCTTCTTGAATAGATGCTTCATCTAAAAAACCATACCAATTTAAGACTTGCCAAAATTCTTTTTGATTGTTTTTCAGAATGATTTGCGCTAGCTCTTTTATATCAAGTTCTTTGATAAATTTTTCTTCATCAAAATCCTCAGGAGGATCATGAGTGTGAACAGCAATCTGTTTAAACAACTCCAAAAAAATGGGGAGATTGTTTCTTTCTAACGCTTTTTTTATTAGAGACTTAAAAACTTCTCCATTTGAAATAAGATTTTTTGTGACTTCTGCGGCGCTTTCTGATGAGCCATAGAGGTTTGTGATAATTTTAGCGACTTCTTCTTCAAGATTTATTCCTTTTATAAACTGAAGGAATGCCTCTTTGTTTTTTGTTAAGAATTTTTTTTCTTCTTCATTGGCTTCATTTCGCATTTCTTTTGATCTTAAAACGCGCGCTGCAAAAAAAGCACCAGACAATCCGTAAAGACGATCGTCTTCGTTTTTATAATTAAATAAAGCATCGGCAAAATTTTCTATACCAATATTTAATCCGTCTTTTTTTTCTGATTCTTCTAAATCGCCTTGCTCGAGAATGACTGGGCGTTGATTTTCTGTTTTTACTTGTTCGTACTCACTATTGAGCTGGCTGTCTCGGCAGCGGTATAAAGCAAAGATTAATGTTGCTGCATAAGCGAGCCCCATGAATATCAATGCATTAATCCATTTGAGTTGCATGATCATGGAGAAAGTGCTTTCTAGAATAGAAAACATCGTTAACCCCAGTAAAATTTGTCTCGAGTTTTTTAGAATAAAATCATGAGAAAGTGCGAGTTTTTGAAGAAAATTCAGATTTATTTCTGGTATGCTCGTATCGTGGCTGACGGTCAACATCATGATCAAGCTATTTTTTGATTTCGATTGATTGATGAGGGCGTAAGGGAGTGCTTGAACAATGCTTTGATTTCGATTTATTTCATCGATTTGATTGAGTATGGTTTTTGCGGCTGAGGTTTTCCCTTTTTTAATGGCCATTTTCAGTAAGGCTTGAGCGTCTTTATTGAATTTATCATTATTGCTGACGTTCTGAGAGGAATTTTCATTTTTCAACACTTCTTTTAATGCATCCAGCAGTCCATCCAGCGCTCGATCGCTTCCTCGACGAATGGAAAATTTGATCAGTCTGATTATTTCTTCGCTATCTAGCTTTCCGGTTTCTTCCTGCGTAATTTTAATATTGTAAAGAATATATTTCTTGCAAAGTGTATAAGGATCCATTGTGTCAGAATCAATTTCCTTGGGATTTATCCCCATTTTGCATAATCTATTGAGAATGGTTTTTTTTTGTGTTTTATTTAGGCTTTCAAATAACTCTGGATAACGAGAGAAAATCGTTGAAAAAGGTGCTGGATCTCTTTGAATCGCATCTGTGATATATTTAAAATATTTGCTTTCTGATGAAATTTTCATTTCTCGAGATAACATATCTACTGCTTTTGCGGTTTCAATGATTTTAATGAGTAATGAAGAATTGGATTTAATTTTTTCATCTTCTAAATAGAATAATGCGAGAAGAGGAGAGTAACCCGGTTTTTTTGAAGAGGCTTTTTCTATTATCTTGGTAAGTAATTTTTTTTTATTTTCTGTTTCAATTTTCTTGAATGCATCCCTTAATCCATCAGGGTTAAATGGAGAAATGAGTTTATCGTTTTCATCAATTTTTCCATCTCGATCGATGTCTTGACCGATCCCAATCACTTCATGGAAATTAGAAAATTTTAATAAATTCTCTATGGCTTTCAAGGCATCCTCTTTATCGTTGATATCTACTTGACGGAGAAGCAGTTTGATAAGGTTGATTTTTGAATGCTTATTATCATCATCTATTGATTCTTCTAGCTTTATCTCCTTTTTTTCGTCTTCACTGAATGTGGAAAGATAAAACATCAAATCAATATGATGATTTTTTAGTACGATTTCCATTTGATGGATGAAGATCTGTTTTCCTTCGGGAGTAAACTGTTTAGCCCTCCAGAGTTTTTTTATATCATCTTCAGAAACCTCGTTGTATGTATTAATTTCTTCATCAGAACCTAATGAATGCATATTGATTTGTCCTACGCTTTAACTTTATTAAAACATGGCAATCTTAAGGGAAAGTTAGGGGTAGGGGATTGCTGAGATTTATGAGGAGGTTGGTTTTGACCGAGGAGGGATTCCCGCTTTCGCGGGAATGTCATGGGAGGAGGGGGGAGTGACATTATAGGCAGAAATGTCAGTAGAATCAGCGTGCGTTGTATGTCGAAAGGTCACCTCTACGCACAGTCCTATTCCGGAGTCGGGAGTTTTGAGTTTGAGCTTGGCAGAGTAGATTTGGGAGATTTGGGCGACGATGGCAAGCCCTAGACCACTGCCCGTGGTTTGGGTGCCAAAAATCCGGAAAAAGCGCTCAAAGACGCGCTCCTTGAGGGTGTCTGGGATCCCAGGGCCAGAATCAGTCACATGCAGCACCACTTCTTGTCGTGCACTCTCGATAGTAACATGAATTTGAACGCTGCTATGCGCTGGGCTGTAGCGGATGGCATTGTCAATTAAATTTCGTAGTAAAATTCCAATGGCGGTGGGGTTTGCCATAATAAGTACTTCTTCTTCTTCACATTCAAAACATAAATCAATGTTTTTTTCAATGGCCACGGGGACTTCATCGGCAATGACTTCACAGGCGACTTGCACCAAATTCATTCTGCTGGAATCAGTGGCAGCTTGCTCTGGAACCATCCGACTCAATGTAAGTAATTGCTGAACCACATGAGTGGCACGATCGACACAGACAATTAATTTCTTTAATTGTTCGCCTTGTTTCTCTCTATCTTTTTCCCCAAAAGCCACTTGAGCATGCATTCTCAACGCAGCGAGAGGCGTTCTTAATTCATGTGCAGCATCCGAAGAAAAACGCTTTTCTCTAAGAAGCGTATGATTTAAACGCTCAAATAATTTATTCAATTCTTCAACTAGAGGAAGGATCTCAATGGGGACCATGGTGTGGTTCACGGGTGTCAAATTATTGGGATCACGTCGACTCACCGCTCTAGCAACGCGCTTGAGACTATCTAATCCATGACCGATGATGATCCAGATCAAAAAACCTGAAAATGGATAGGTCCACAACATAATGTAGAAATCATCCAAAGCAATTTGTTTACTCAATTGATTACGAATGTCATAACGCTCGGCAACGATGATGTTTAACCCCATATTCGGTTTTCTCAGAGTATAGGTTCTCCACTGATGATGGTCCAATTGCATATTCGAAAAACCAGTCTCTAGTTTTTTGCTCATGGGATAGGGTGGCGCATCTCGAGATTTCAATAGCACTCGTCTTTTATTATCTAATATCTGAAACTGCATGGAGTGAATGATCTTCTCCAAGTAGGTATTTTTTACACGGCTTTCAAGCAATTGTTTAGACTCAAACGGTAAGATCTCTAGGTTTTTTTTCTCTTGTTGAAAATCTCTATTCGGAGAAACCACAAGCGCCTTTAGCATCAGTGTGGTTTGTACCAATAAAACATCCAAATGCTCTTGAATGTCTTTTTGATCCAAATAATAATTCCCAATGACTGTGATGCTGGTAGTGATGGTGACCGCAATCAGCAAGTTCACCAATAAAAATTTCCGAATGGAGATGTTCATACTACTTTTCAGCGAGATAACCCACGCCTCGTATGGTGCGAATACAATTCATGGCTAATTTTTTTCGTAAATTGTGCATGTGTACTTCTAAAGTATTGCTATCGATTTCTGTTTGATCTCCGTAAATACTGTTGAGTAACTGCTCTCGAGTCACTACTTGACCGGCATTTTCTACCAATTTTAATAACAATGAAAACTCTCGCCTTGGTAGGCTATGCGCTATGCCATCTTTGGTTACGGTGAATGCATTGGGATCGACAATATACTCTCGATAGTGCAAATACCCCGTTTCTTGTGCTTCTATTTTTTCCGTTTTACTTTTTCGACGGATCAATGCGCGGATCCTGGCACCCAATTCATCCAAATCAAAAGGTTTTACTAAGTAATCGTCGCCACCTGTGTCTAGGCCAGCCACTTTATCAGAGGTGCTGTCTCTGGCCGTGAGAATCAGTATGGGGGTGATATTGCCTTCTTGCCGCCATTGGCGCAAGACTTTCAGGCCACTGAGTTTGGGTAAACCTAAGTCTAGAATGATGGCATCGAATGTTTCGTCTTGAACACAGGCCAATGCCTCTTGCCCATCTTTTGCCCATCTGACCCGCATGCCCAATTGGCGCAAACCGGCCTCTAAACCACTGCCGAGTAATTGGTCATCCTCAACCATCAGCACCGAATATTTTTCTGTACTCATCGTGTTGTCATCCTTGTATTCCTCAATTATGGCACATCAAGGAAGAAGCGTGTAAAATCTCTAGAAGCAGAAGGGGAGAATGCGTATGAATGAAAATAATAAATGGGAAGAAATTGCCCAACAATCCAGCGCCGAAGAAGAGCCAGAAGCCACACAAGAGTCTATAGAAGAAAAGCCAGAGGAAGAATCCATCGATCTTTCAGCGCTCTCTCCTGCCGCAGACTTCGAAAAAGAAAAAGCCTATTTATTGGCAGAGGTGCAAAATGTGCGCATGCGTGCGGAGAAAGAAGTGCGTCAGGCCCGACAATTCGGTATCGAAAAACTCCTAGAAGCACTCTTGCCCGTGATGGATTCCCTCGATCGCGCCTTAATCGCGGCCAAAGAATCGGGAGAAGGAGAGCAAATGCATGAAGGCTTGAACTTGACGTTGAAGCTCTTTCAAGAAACCTTGGCACGTTTTGGGGCAGAGCCTGTGTCTCCAGAAGTGGGGGCAGCGTTTGACCCCAATTTGCATGAAGCCATGATAACTCAACCCAAAGCTGAAGATGGAGCAGCCAATGTGGTAGTGCAAGTCTTTGAAAAAGGCTATGTGCTCCATGGCCGTTTGATTCGCCCTGCCAGAGTGATGGTGACGGTTTAAGCTCTCTTGAAAAATCATTTTCTATCCCCATATGTGGGGTAGTGATACATGAGGAGTAACAATATGACCGTAAAAAAAGAAAGCATTATCGGGATTGACTTAGGAACCACCAACTCTTGTGTGGCCATTCTAGAGGGCGGTCAACCGCGTGTCTTAGAGAACAATGAAGGGGGGAGGACCACACCTTCTGTCGTGGCTTTTACCCAAGAAGGAGAAGTATTGGTGGGTCAACCTGCCAAGCGTCAGCAAGTGACCAATCCGAAAAATACCATTTATGCCGCTAAGCGACTGATTGGTAGAAAGTTTTCTGACAAAGTGGTCAAGGAAGATGTGGGTAAAATGCCCTATGAAATTACCTCTGCAAACAACGGAGATGCATGGATTAATGTGAATGGGGAATCCATGGCGCCTCCACAAATTTCTGCTCATGTGCTTCGAAAAATGAAAGAATCTGCTGAAAATTATCTGGGTACCACTGTCAGTAAAGCGGTCATTACTGTGCCGGCGTATTTTAATGATGCTCAACGTCAGGCGACCAAAGATGCGGGTCGCATCGCTGGGCTGGAAGTGTTGCGTATTATCAATGAGCCTACTGCAGCTGCTTTGGCTTATGGTTTAGATAAAAAGGGTAAAGATGGTGTGATTGCCGTGTATGATCTGGGTGGAGGAACCTTTGATGTTTCTGTCATTGAGATTGCCGATGTCGATGGCGAAATGCAGTTTGAAGTTTTGGCTACCAATGGGGATACCTTCTTGGGTGGGGAAGATTTCGACAATCGCTTGATTGAATATTTGGCGAGTGAATTCAAAAAAGAAAACAGTGTCGATCTCACAAAAGATCCGTTGGCATTGCAGCGTCTTAAAGAAGCTGCAGAGAAAGCCAAAATAGAATTGTCTTCTACTCAGCAAACCGATGTAAATTTACCTTATATTACAGCAGATGCTTCAGGTCCAAAGCACTTGAATATTCGTCTCACTCGTGCAAAATTAGAATCTTTGGTGGAAGATTTAATCACAAGAACCATTGGGCCTTGTCAGCAAGCCATTAAAGATTCTGGTGTGGGTGGTGTCGATAAAATTACGGAAGTAATTTTGGTTGGTGGTCAGACCCGCATGCCCAAAGTTCAGGACGCGGTGCAACATTTCTTTAAGCGCGAGCCCCGTCGTGATGTGAATCCTGATGAAGCCGTTGCGGTAGGTGCTGCCATTCAAGGAGCGGTGTTGGCGGGTGATGTGCGCGATGTATTGTTGTTGGATGTCACCCCACTTTCTTTGGGTATTGAAACCATGGGTGGAGTGATGACTAAACTCATCGAGAAAAATACCACGATTCCTACGAAAGCGAACCAGGTATTTTCTACTGCTGATGATAATCAAACGGCTGTGACCATTCATGTCTTGCAAGGGGAGCGTTCCCAGGCGTCTGAGAATAAATCTTTGGGACGATTTGATTTAGCAGATATCCCACCCGCACCTCGGGGAGTTCCTCAAATTGAAGTGATTTTTGATATCGACGCCAATGGGATCATGCATGTTTCTGCTAAAGATAAAAACACTGGAAAAGAGCAATCCATTGTGATTAAAGCTTCTAGCGGATTGTCTGATGAAGAAATCCAACGCATGGTGGATGATGCCAAAGCCCATCAAGCAGATGATGAAAAATTCAAAGAATTGGTGGAGGTGCGCAATCAAGCCGATGGTTTGATCCATTCTTGTGAAAAATCTCTTAGAGATTTGGGGGATAAAGTATCTGCCGAAGATAAGCGTGCGATTGAATCTGCTATTGTGGAATTGCGAGACGCCATGAAAGGTGATGATAAATCCACCATTCAGACGAAAATAGATGCACTTTCTCAAGCCTCTGGTAAACTGCATGCTGCGGGTGGGGAAGCGACTGGCGCTCCTGAAGAAGATAAAACCGTAGATGCAGAATTTGAAGAAGTGAATTCGGATGATAGAAAATCCTCATGAGTGAAAAAAAACGGGATTATTACGATGTCTTAGGTGTCGAGCGCAGTGCCAATGAATCAGATATCAAAAAAGCGTATCGCAAATTGGCAATGAAGTATCATCCGGATCGCAATCCGGATGATAAAGCCGCTGAGGGAAAGTTCAAAGAGTTGCAAGAAGCCTATGCGGTCTTGTCTGATTCCAATAAGCGTGCTCAATATGATCGCTTTGGTCATCAGCAAGATTTTGGTGCAGGTGGCGCAGGATTCGGGGATATTTTCGAGCAAGTTTTTGGAGATTTCTTTGGAGGCATGGGCGGTGGTGGCAGAGCTCAGGCTCGTGGCGCGGATTTACGTACAGGGCTCACTATTGATTTAAAAGAAGCCGTGTTTGGTGTGAGTAAAGATATTCACATCCCTACTCATGTGCATTGTCAGACCTGCTCCGGTACTGGAGCAAAACCTGGTAGTCAGCCCACCACTTGTGGGACTTGTCATGGTCAAGGTCAGGTCCATATTTCTCAGGGTTTTTTATCGATTCAGCAAACTTGCCCCAAATGTCGTGGTCGGGGTAAATTGATTTCCGATCCTTGTGGTGCTTGTCATGGTCAGGGTGTGGTGCAAGAGCGTCGACACATTAAAGTGAATATTCCGGCAGGTGTGGACAATGGTGATCGCATGCGCTTATCTGGAGAGGGTGAAGCAGGGCCGAATGGAGCACCTCCTGGAGATTTGTATTTAGACATTAGTGTGCAAGAGCATCCGATTTTTTCTCGTCAAGATAATCATTTGTTGTGTGAAGTGCCTGTGGATTTTTGCACTGCAGCTTTGGGTGGAGAAATTGAAGTGCCAACCATGGATGGCAAGGTGAAATTAAAAGTGCCTAAAGAAGTGCAAAGTGGAAAGATGATGCGTTTACGTGGCAAAGGCATTAAGTCAGCGCGTGGCGGAGGCACTGGAGATTTATTATGTCGTTTGGTAGTGGAAACACCCGTAAAATTGAATGCGGATCAAGAAACATTATTGAGAAAATTTCAAGAGAGTTTGGAGAATAATGGAAGAGATCATTCTCCCAAAGCCCAATCATGGTTTTCTCAAGTGAAGCGTTTTTTTGAGGGGTTGGGCCATTCTTAATCCTCTCGTTTATTTCCTAACTATTTTTCTGGCGGTCATGGGCTTGGTGGTTTGGGGGATATGGCGTTTTTCTAGGCGACTCATTGATGAAGTGCGCAGCTCTCAAACAGATTTTCAGTGGCAGTGGCAGCAATCGCAATCTCAATTGACCCATCAGATGGCAGAGAATTGGTCGAAAACCACGAGCACTGTTGCGCATATGACATCACGCTTGGCCAGTTTAGATCAAGCCAGTCAGGGTATTCTGGGGTTATCGAAGCAGTTGTTCGACTTGAATCGATTATTGCATGACAAACGCGCCCGAGGTGCTGTGGGTGAAATACAATTGCGTCATTTGATTGGGGATATGATTCCTGCATCTCGTTACACTTGGCAGGCCACGCTCCCGAATCAAACGCGTGCAGATTGTATATTGCATTTGCCAGAACCCGTAGGTAATTTGGTGATAGACTCAAAGTTCCCTTTAGAGAATTTTCAGCGCGCGCAAGATGTAGAATTGCCAGAGACTGAGCGCGAAGCGGCATTCAAGCGTTTTCGACAAGATATTCGTCGCCATATTCAGGAAGTGGCGAAAAAGTATATTTTGCCGCCTCATACTACCAATGGGGTCTTGTTATTCATCCCTGCAGAGAGTGTGTTCGCCCTCATTCATGGAGAAATGCCGGATGTCGTGACGTGGGCGCATGGGCTTTCGGTGTGGTTGGCGTCTCCCAGTACGTTAATGGCGTTATTGACCACCATTCAATCCATATTGCGCGATCACGGCATGCGAGAAGATTTAGTGGCTTTTCAGGATGCGTTGAAAGGGTTGGGCAAAGACATGGAGCGGCTTCAAAATCGGGCCCTGGTCTGGCAGGGGCGCTTTGAACAACTCCAACGAGAACAACAGCAGTTATTTCTTTCATTGGATAAAGTTTGCCAACATTTCTCACGCTTGCAGAGATTTGAGAAAGAGGGGGTGGAGGAAGGGCAATCAAATGATTAATGTATCAAATTTGGGAGTAACTGCCTCAAATATCTTTCATCATCAGCATATAGCCATACAGGCTTTGGTCTGGCCGCTCTTGGCCGCGGTGAGTGTGGCGACACTCTTTGCACTTACCAAGGGATTATCATTCCAAATCAAGATTCAAACGGTGATCCCTCTGTTGGGCGCGTAGAGCGCGGAGGGATCTTATTTGGGCATTTCTTGAGTTTCGGCTCTGCAGCGCTGGCCATGGCGGCTGCAGTGATTGGGATGGAATATCTGGTTTGGTCTAAAGGCATTGTCATTGTGCTGGGGTTGATGGCTTGGGGAGGAAAATTAGTCTTCTGCTCAGATGATAATAAAGCTTGGGGAAAATTGGCGGTCTCTTTTTATTTTCGAAAAGCGCTTGAGAGTCTTCAGGAAGCTGATGGGGAATTGTTCGCGCCTAGTGAAGTAGGTTAAGGATATAGTCCCACTCGCTCTGCGTGACCGGCATGATGGATAGTCGAGAACCTTTTTGTACCAGAGGAAGATTGGCGAGAGCGCTGTGTTGTTTGAGCATCGAGAGTGGAAGAGGGATTTCAAATGTTTGGATATATTCTACATCAACCAACCACCAGCGGGGTTGTTCTGGGTGACTCTTGGGATCAAAATAGGCCGACTCTGGATCAAAAGCACTGGAGTCTGGGTAAGGTGAGCTGACAATATTCATGAGCCCCACAATGGCCGGAGTCTCACAGCTAGAATGATAGAAAAACGCTTGATCTCCCACTTGGCATTGTTTGAGATAATTGCGGGCTTGGTAATTGCGCACTCCATCCCAGGGCTCCACGTGTTTTTGTTGCAAATCGATAATGCTAAATGTGGTGGGCTCGGATTTGAAAAGCCAGTGGTTCATAGAAATCAGCCAACCCACATCAGGTGGTCGTCTCTGTTACCCCGTTTTGTCATGAGACCTCCCTTTTCTATTCACTTGTATAACTTAACTGGTTGTAAGTTCATAACCTTCTGATTTCCAGCCTTCAAATCCAGCACTCAGAGAGTAAACGTTTGAAAGTTGTTTTTCATCTATCAACATCTGAGCAAAACGTTGGCTAGAATTTCCATGATAACAAATAACGACAACGGGGTGCGCGAAAGAAGGCAATTCCGCACAAAAATCATCGAGTTTAATGGTGCTTAAAGAGTATGCGCCAGGCAAGTGGCCTGCCGAAAAACTCTCGGGATCGCGAATGTCTAGCAGGGTTATGGATTCTTCACGGCGTTTTTTTTCTAATTCTTGAGCAGTGATGGGAGTGAAATTATACATAAAAGCTCCTGAGTAAAATGCTAGCCCTATGATAGTGATTGAGAAGGGAAAAATCAATATAAAATATATCAATGGGTTAATTGGCTATTGTTGAACATCTCATTTGGGCTTAATGTAGGAGGCTTAGAATAACAGTAAGAGCTAGTGAGGAGTGCTGAAATGACTAGTGGAATGCCGAGTCGTGGTTGGAGTGGTTTGTTCGAAACTAAGAAAAATTTTATCGAGAAAGATCAGAATCTTTAAAGAACAGAAGGGTGGAACTGTTAACGAAATATGGGACGCTTTAAAGGAACTCGATATTACTCCGAATAATTCTTGCCCGAACAACCTGTTCTCCTCAAAAGGAAAAGAACAAATAGAAGCCAAAATTAATGAAAATCCCGAAAAGAAAGATTTAGATTTAGAAGAAATTTTTAAAAAAATTCGAAATGAAGCTCAGCAGCAGATAGCTCAGTGCGATACTCAACTACGAAACGACATACTCCTTTGGTTCCTTCTTGCAGGTATAGGGGGCGCATGTGCTGGCAGAGTATTTTCTTTGCATTACAATGTATTGAGAACTATTTGTGTACTAGTAGTTTGTGCCACGCTCTGCTTCAATCCTCCAGTGCTCAAACAAATCAAACATGATTATTGGACAAGAAATGACTGGAGAGTGGTTAAAGATGAAGATTGCTGTATTGCTGAACAGGTCTTTAACTTACTAAGCCCCTCTAACTCTTCAGCGGGTTAAAGTCCAGTCTCCACATTGCCTCGTTGCTCCCCTTTGGGATAGAATACTAAAAAAGGGGAGTTATGATGAAAAAGTATCTATTAGCAGGGTTATTGGTGTGTTTGCCGCTTTTTGCGACATTGGCGGTCTTTCGTTTTTTGATTGAAATGTTGGATAAGAGTATTGCGCTCCTACCACACGCCTATCGACCAGAAGTGCTGTTGGGTTTTTATCTGCCGGGTGTGGGGGTATTGTTATCGCTATTGATTTTGCTGTTTACCGGATTTGTGGCCACCAATTTCTTAGGTCGTCGTTTGGTGGCTTGGTGGGAATGGCTGATTGAGCGCATTCCCGTAGCACGCAGTGTTTACACCGCCTCAAAGCAAGTCTTAGAAACCTTGTTTTCTTCCTCAGGCAATGCATTTCGGCATGTGTTGTTGGTGGAGTATCCGCGTCGGGATATGTGGAGTTTGGCCTTCCAAACCGCAGAAATGCAGAGCACAGGGCCTTTCCCAGAAGGAAAAATCATGATTTTTATTCCCACCACACCCAATCCCACGTCAGGTTTTTTGATGTTAGTAGATAAATCTGAGGTGCAGTATTTGGATATGAGTGTGGACGATGCCTTTAAGCTCATCATTTCTCTCGGTGTGGTGATGCCGGGACAGGTGGCACAGCAGATAGAGGCTTTGGATGCGTAACCATTGGTGTGAGCAAGCCAGTGGTTTAAGCTTGGGGGGGACAGAATGGTTTTGCGGATGGGTGAGCCATCGGCGTGATCACGGTGGGGTGATCTTTGTCGATTTACGCGATCGCAGTGGTGTGTTGCAAGTGGTGGCTCATCCAGAGCATGAGGTCGTTTTTGCTCTGGCAGAATCGCTACGCAATGAATATGTCATTCGCGTCAAAGGCGAATTGGTCAAGCGTCCAGAGGGGATGATCAACGAAGGGATCTCCACAGGACAAGTGGAATTGTGGATTACGGCGTTGGAAATTCTCAATCGCGCCAAGCCGCTGCCTTTTGCCCTAGATGAACGTTCTCGAGTGCGAGAAGAGATCCGTTTGCGTTATCGTTATTTGGATATGCGCGCTCCATCCATGCAATCTATTTTTCAGCTGAGAAGTCAAGTCATTCGTCATCTCAGATCTTCTTTTGAAGCCTTAGAGTTTTGGGAATTTGAGACGCCTTGTTTAACGCGTTCTACGCCTGAAGGGGCTAGGGATTATTTAGTGCCCAGTCGTCTGCATCCTCGAGAGTTTTATGCTCTGCCGCAATCTCCCCAATTGTTCAAGCAATTGTTGATGATGGGGGGAGTGGAGCGCTATTACCAAGTGGCACGTTGTTTTCGTGATGAAGATTTGCGTGCCGATCGCCAGCCTGAATTCACCCAGTTTGATTTGGAAGCATCTTTTGTTAGTGAAAAAGACATTCAAGGCTGGACAGAGCAGGCATTGATTGCAGTATTTGATCAGACTCTGGGTGTGAAATTGCCGGCGTTTACGCGATTGTCTTATGATGACGCCCTCTCTCGTTTTGGCAGTGATAAACCAGACTTGCGCATTCCTTTGGAATTGGTCGATGTGGCAGATTTATTAAAATCAGTGGAGTTTAAAGTATTTTCTGCGCCTGCGACTGATCCTACTGCGCGTGTAGCGGTGATGAAAGTGCCCAATGCGCTTTCTTATTGCACGAGAAAGGTGATTGATGACTATACCCAGTGGGTCACTCAATGGGGTGCCAAAGGGTTGGCCTATATTAGAGTCCAAGAAAAAAGCGCGGGTATTTCTGGTCTGAACTCCCCCATTTTAAAATTCTTGCCCGATGATGTGGTCATGCAAATTCTAGAGCGTGTCTCTGCACAAGATGGGGATATTCTTTTTTTTGGTGCAGGCCCCATAGCGGTGGTCAATCAAACGCTCGGGGGCTTGCGTGTCAAAATAGGTTTGGATATGGGATTATTGACATCTTCCTGGGCGCCTTTGTGGGTGGAAGACTTTCCCATGTTTGAGCAAGAAGGAGGGCGTTATTATGCCTTGCATCATCCATTTACTCAACCTCAAACCACCGATCTAGAGGCCATTGTGCGTGAGCCGCTTTCTCTGAGGGCGCGTGCTTATGATGTTGTCCTTAATGGTTATGAAATTGGCGGGGGCTCGATACGTATCCATGATTTGGCCATGCAAGAAAAGGTATTTGAGCTTTTGGGGATGAGTGAAGCGCAGCAACAATCGCAATTTGGATTTCTTTTAGAGGCCATGCATTATGGAACACCTCCAATGGGGGGATTGGCATTGGGTTTAGATCGCTTGGTGATGCTCATGGCTCAAGCTGAATCGATTCGTGATGTTATTGCCTTTCCTAAAACTCAAGCAGGGGTTTGTCCGCTCACACAAGCACCGAGTGAAATTGACATAGCACAATGGCAAACTCTACATTTACAGCCAGCGGCATTGGAAAAAGAGGTAGATTGATGGCAGGGCATAGTAAGTGGGCCAATATTCGATTTCGCAAAGGGGCACAAGATGCCAAGCGGGGGAAATTATTTACCAAGTTGATTCGTGAGATTACGATATCGGCTCGTAGTGCTGGAGGCGATCCGGCTTCCAACCCTCGTCTCAGGGCCGCCATTGACAAAGCCTTGGCAGCGAACATGACCAAAGACACGGTTGAGCGTGCCATTGCCCGTGGCACTGGTGATGGTGCTGGTGAGTCACTGCAAGAGATCCGTTATGAAGGGTATGGTCCTGGTGGTGTAGCACTCATGATTGATGCGGCCACCGACAATCGCAATCGCACTGTCGGAGAAGTGCGGCACCTGCTGTCTAAATATGGAGGGAATTTAGGCACGGATGGATCCGTTGCTTATTTATTTCAGCGTCGAGGTTGGATGCAATTTGGAGAGGTTGCGAATAAAGATGATTTTGAATTGGCGGTGATTGAGTCTGGTGCAGAAGATTTTGAAGTCTTATCTTCTTCGATGTGTGTGTGGACTGCAGCAGAAGAATTAAATGCTGTGCGTGCTACCTTAAAAGCCAAAGGGTATGATTCTGATCAAGTCGAATGGGTAATGCAGGCCAGCACAGAAGTGTGCATCAGTGAACAGATCCTTGCAGAGAAATTTTTAAAGCTGATTGAGGGGTTGGAAAATTTAGATGACGTTCAGGTGGTACACCACAATGCCACATTGGCAGACGATGTGGAGGAAGCTTTGTTGGCAGGCTCATGACACGTTCCATTATGGGAGTGGATCCGGGCAGCCGAGCCATGGGAGTGGCGTGTTTGAGTATTGAAGAGTCTCCTAGAGTATTGCATGTCACTGTGATTCGCCCTCAAGGAGAAAAGCTTATCGATCGCATCGGCATGTTATTTGAGTCTTTCATGGCTTTGTTGGTGGAGTGGAAACCCAGCATGGCGGCAGTGGAAGATATTTTTGTTCAGAAACATCCGCGTTCGGCTTTGATTTTGGGGCATGCGCGTGGTGTGGCGTTATCCGCATTGGTCTCCAGAGAAGTGCCCGTGTTTGAGTACAGTCCTCGCTATGTGAAAAAAATGGTGGCAGGGGATGGGGGCGCGGATAAAGAAGCCGTGAGAGACATGCTCAAGTGGCGGGTAGCGGGTGTGCCTGAAGCATTGGCTCTAGATGCCAGTGATGCTTTGGCCTTGGCATTGTGTCATCTCTATCACAGTCAGTCTGCTGCAGATGGAACCTATACGCCTGCTCGCCGTCGTCGTACGGGAAGGTGGCGCTTATGAGAAATCTAGAATGTTTGGATGGAGTTATATGAGTAAATTGTTTTTATTCAATCCGGATCAAGATTATTGGCATTTCTTAGAGCATGTGAAATCTAGGTATCAGACGGCTCAGATTCAAAGCGTAAAAGCGTTGAATAAAAATTTATTGGAATTTTATTGGTGGTTAGGTAAGGAGATCGTGAAAAAGCAGCAGGAATTGGATTGGGGTGATGGTGTTGTTGAGCAATTATCAAAAGATCTGAAACAAAGTTTCCCTAGCAAAATGGGCTTTTCACCGCAAAATCTTTGGTACGTTAGAAGATTTTATTTAGAATACAAGGGGTTGGAATTTCTCCAACAGCTTGTTGGAGAAATTCCTTGGGGACATAACATCTTGATTATGACCAAAATTAAGGATCCAGATGCAAGAGAATATTATTTGAAACTTGCACGTGATTTGTCATTGAGCAGAGACATGTTAGCGTTGCAAATTAGAAGTGAAGCTTACGAGCACCATATTTTATCGAGAAAACAGCATAACTTTAAAGATACTTTAGCTCAGGAACTCGCTCAACAGGCGGATCATGCGCTAAAAGATTTTTACACCCTTGATTTTCTTGGTTTGACGAAGCCTATTATTGAAACAGAAATGGAGCGTCGAATGGTTGAAAAGATTAAGGATGTAATGCTTACTTTAGGTTATGGTTTTGCTTTCATGGGAAATCAATATCGCATTAGACAACATGGAAAAGATTATTACATCGATTTGCTTTTTTACCATCGTCACTTGCAATCGCTGGTGGCGATGGAGTTAAAAGTGGGACCATTCAAGCCAGAGTATGCGGGTAAGATGAATTTTTATTTAAATTTGCTGGATGATTTTGTACGTGAACCGCACGAAAATCCTTCTATAGGCATTATTTTATGCGGGGAGCGAGATCGATTTGAAGTTGAATATACTCTAAGAAATATCAATAAGCCAGTTGGAGTTGCAGAGTTTACATTAACTAAAGTATTGCCTAAGGAGCTTAGTGACAAGCTGCCAAATCCTAAAGAATTAGAACGACAAATACGTGAAGAGTTGGGTGTGAAAATTGATGATGAGTGATCAAGAAAAATTGTTATTATATTTGCAAGAGTGGCGCTTATGATTTACTCCCTTTCAGGTGTTTTGCTGGAAAAGCATGAAGACATGGTGTTGTTAGAAGTGCAGGGTGTGGGGTATGGTGTGCATGTTTCTCTATCCACTCTTTCTCAGCTGCCGTCGCCAGGGCGAGTGGTGCGTTTGCACACGCATTTGGTGGTGCGAGAAGATGACATGTCCTTGTACGGTTTTGCCAGTGTATTAGAAAAAGAGATGTTTTTAATTTTGATTCAGGTGAATAAAGTGGGGCCTAAACTGGCCTTGTCGATGCTATCGGCTTACGATGTGGAGACGTTGGCTCGATGCATCATTGAAAAAGACGTGGACATGTTGCAACGGATTAGTGGAGTGGGTCGTCGTATGGCTGAGCGCTTGGTGGGGGAATTGCATGATCGCTTACCGAGCCATTGGGTGTTGAGTACTACGCAGCGTGCAGGATCTTCTGTGGAATCGGAGGTGGTGTTGGCATTGCGTCAATTGGGTTATGAGCAAGCTGAAATTCAAAAAGCCTTGTCGCAGGTGGATGTTTCTCAAGCCAGCGATGTCTCTGAGATTTTAAAAATGGTATTGGGAGTGATGCATGTCTGATCGAGTTCTTGATCCAAAAGCAAACCCAGAAGAGGTAATAGACAATGACATTCGCCCCAAAACTCTGGCGACCTATCATGGGCAGCCTGAAATTCAAGCGCAGTTGGGGGTATTTATTGAGGCAGCCCGAGGCAGAGGGGAAGCCCTCGATCATGTGTTACTGTTCGGCCCACCGGGTTTGGGGAAAACCACATTAGCGCACATCATTGCCAGAGAAATGGGAGCATCCTTAAAGCCCACTTCGGGGCCAGTGTTAGAGCGTCCAGGGGATTTGGTCGCATTGTTGACTCACTTAAAGCCGCATGATGTGTTATTCATTGATGAAATCCATCGATTGAGTACCACCATTGAAGAAGTGTTGTATCCGGCGATGGAAGATTACCGTGTGGATATCATGGTGGGAGAGGGGCCTGCAGCGCGCTCTATCCAATTGGATTTGCCGCGATTTACTTTAGTGGGAGCGACCACCAGAGCCGGGCTATTGAGTGCTCCATTGCGTGATCGTTTTGGGATTATTCAGCGTTTGCAATTTTATTCTCCAGAGGATTTATCGGTAATTCTCTCTCGTGCGGCTTGCCAGTTGGGGATTGCGCTCACCAAAGAGGGAGCAGGCATGCTGGCACGTCGTTCTCGAGGCACTCCTCGTATTGCGCATCGTTTATTGCGCCGTTTGCGTGATTATGCCCAGGTCAAAGCCGACGGGGTGATTGATGAGGCGGTGGCGGATAGTGGTTTGCTGCAATTAGGCATTGACCATTTGGGATTGGATGAACAAGATCGGACCTTTCTGTCAACCATTGTGAAAAAATTCAATGGCGGGCCTGTAGGTTTAGATACCCTGTCTGCCGCCATTGGAGAAGATCGCAGCACCATTGAAGATGTGATAGAACCCTACCTGCTGCAAGAAGGCTATTTGATGCGCACCGCTCGCGGACGTGTGGTGATTGCTGAGCCTGCCCTCGCGAAAGCGGGGGAATAACTATCTGCTTAGACCAAGGGGCTCGCTTGACTTGGAAAAGAAAGCCTCCTTACCCTTTTTCAAGAGCAGCTGGGTTAAATGCTCACACAGCGCAAGAAAATGAGGGTATAGAACGTGCCAGAGTGCATTGGCAGCAGTGTATGCATCTGCTCCATTGCCCGTGCCCAGTGATCCCAAAAATTTTCAACATTTTCGTGATGTCGAGTTGAGTGTGTCTCCACGCAATGGTGCTGTGTAGGGAAATCGTTTCTATTATCCCGGATTTTTTGATATCATTGTGGGTATTTATGTATTCGGGAGAATTTTATGGGGTATTCTGGCATTCCGGGAGTCAATTTAGAGGAGGGTCAGATCAAGGCGTTTGTAGATTTGCCCCCCTTTAACCCGGATGCAACCATGCAAAAAATATGCCTCACCCTTCTTTCTCCTTCAGGCGCAGCTGATGAGAAACCTGTGACGTTGACTTTGTCTTATGCGTTGGTGCGCTCATTGTCTGTTAATACCTTTGAGGACTTAAATCGTCGTGAACAGGAAGATCAAGAGGCAGCTCGAAAAGGTATTTTTCGTCCAACAACCATGGTGCTTGACCTCTCATGCATACAGCCCGGATGGTTTAATGATGATATAAAAGAAAGTGCTGCAATAGTATATTTTTTTGGTCACGATGAAAAGGAGATGCGTAAAAAAGTAGATTTAAATTTAAACCAGGCTGGTGATGCTCCTAAAGATGAAGCCGTGGTTTTTACTGCAGGCTATCCTAGGAATGCATTTTCTGCGGGTGTTAATAGAACAGGCACTTTGAGAGAAAAAGTCAATGGATTGTCAAAATCGGATGCTCCCAAATACCGTTCATTGGAAAGCTTTTTATTCAAGCAGGTTCAAATGGCCCTTCGTAATAAAGGAAAAATTTTTGATGGCTCTAGAACAGAAACGCTCTATTTGCTTGCCCAGCAGAACCCGGATTTGATCAGAGAGGGAAAATTTGATTTGTCAGTAGCCAGTGATTATTTGAAAAACAACAGAATGAAGGTACCATTGGGTCATTTGAGGGATAATGGGTTGCTCAATAACTCCAGTGTAGATTATCGTCCTTATTTGCGTTGGAATCCGAATAAAGAGTGTTATGAAGTAGAATTTCCTGTCATGCCAGATGTGGCGCGTATTTCTTTGCTTCAAAAAATGGAGGAGTGGAATCAGAAGACTGTGAGACTTTCTTTTTTGAAAGATAAATTGAGTATAACGGCACTCAATAAAAACAATAAAAAAAATGGGGAGTTGATACATCCTTATTTTTGCTGGAGCGAAACATTTGGGGGGTATCTAAATCGTTATTCAGCAGCGGGTTCCAAAAAAGACAATGATGCAATTAAAAATTACAATAAACGGGGACATAGGCGTGCTTATGTAGACTCTCCTTCTCAACAGGTTTGGAATGAGTGCCTAATGACTGGTAAAAAGCTTTATCAAATCACAGGTGGATATCTTTCTGATAAAGTTCCTGGCCTTCGTGCAAGATTAGAGGAACAAAGAAAACGCTCTCTTTCTTATTTTATGTTTGCTCCGCAAAGAGGGGAGTGTCCGGTAGTGCCAACAATGAATACAGAAGAACAAAAAACCATTCAATCTCGCGTTGTAAAGCATTTTGGGGAGGGTGTGGAATTCCTCCCTTTTTATAAGGAACGTTGCGCTCTCCGGGTGGGGCCGTTTGTCTTTAAACCAGCTGATCTGTGGGGAGGGAATCTGAAGCTTAGATATTTTTTGATAGAAAATCATGAATTGTTGCGTCGACCGCCTGAGATTACCCAAATGCGAAAAAAGCCAGGTAGTGTGGATAAAAACAATATCACGAACCCTAAACATTGGTATTTGGAGCTTGCTTTTTCTTGTGCACCTCAGGTGTTATTGGATATGTTAGGAAAACCTAGAAAGAGGAGAGGAGCTAGCAGAGGAATGCTCACATTGTCGGACTTGATAACTTCTCCGCCATTTCCTGACTGGCAAGGGATTTTTTCTTCAGAAGGTGTCGATGTTGTTTACCACATTCCAGCAGCGTTTTATTGGAGTTCTGGTGGGCCTGTCAAAGAATGGATAACGATTGGAGGGTATTGGATTCAAGAAAAAGGTTATTTCCCGCAGGGGGCAATGCAGTATGATAGAGAGGCACGTATTTGGAGAATGCGATTGCCGAGCAATATTGAAAACTTGCGTGACTATCAAAATAAAAATAGCAGTGTCATTAAAAGCATTGAGGAAGGCCTCAAACGCTCGAAGGGTTTAGAGACTTTGTGTCAAGAGGGCGGTTCTTCTATAGAGCTTTGGCGAATAGCCCCTTTTTACCATGATAAGCAAGGCCATCATTTGGGAAAACCTGTTGAGGTTGGTGTATGGGGTGTAGATGCCAATCATGTTTTTAATGGCGTATTTCGTTGTGGCATTAGGATAGAATGTTTAGGTCAGATATCGCCTTCGTTAGCCTTCTTAATTGCTCAAGCTGCGTTGCGCCATTTACAGCAAAGAATAAAAATGGAATGTCTTCAAGATGAGGTAGTGATTCGGGTGGGGAATCCAGAAGACTTTGATGTAAAATTAGATGGAAAAGAGGGAGATTATCCCATTCCAGTAGAAGTGGAATTGACGAGAGGGTTAGAAGCTCATTGTCAGCTTATGGGAGATGCCAAACAGGTATTTACAAATTTTTTTAAGGCATATTCGCATTCCGTACCGCCATGGGAGTTGGTGGCAAAATGGGATTTAACAGATGGAGAAGTCGAGGAATTGGAGAAACGCCTTTCGAGAGAGATAACACCAAAAGGAATAACGCCATGGCTTCGAGAACAAGCCATCGCTTATCATGGTAAGGCCCTCAATAATTTATTGCATGTGGTGTTTCGTTATCAACAGCTTTGGGGATTTATCATTTCATTACTGAATGATGAAGATGTGTATGCATTGGCGCTTCCACGTTGGAATGCTTATGGGTTAACGCCATTGCATGTATTTACATTGGTGCATCGTTTTGTCTATTGGAAGGATGAACAAGGAAAAAAACTATTTAGTCAGGTTTGTGATATGGTGAGCCAAAAAGGATTACATCAAATTTGGAATGTCCCTTGCAAATGCTTTTTTCTAAAAAGTCAGCATTGTAATACAGGTCCCAGAATGAGGGATTTTTTGAAGCCTTCTTTTGAAATGCCCTCTCGAAAATCTGGAGAGTCGACACAATATTATTTCTGGAAGGAGGTAGGGCGTGGTGGAGAAGACACGATGAATCAGATTCAGTTGGAATATACAAAATCAGATGTTCAAAATCAACTTCTAGGCACCTTGGTCTACCCTTGGCCGAGGCTTAGTATTGCCTACCGTGCTCTTGAAAAATTATTGATTTTGGATCCAGTGTCAGTCCTTGCCATTTTAGAGGCGGGGAATGCCCATCGCTGTGCAACGGTTCTGGATTATGCGCTACAAATTGCTCTTCATAAGGACTTGGATTCTTCGGAATTAGATAAGAATGCTACTTTTATTGATAATATGCTCACAGCCATTGAGAAATTAACAGATGATCAAAAAAGTACTTGGCATGCCCAGAATGTGTCTTTTTTAACACGCCATGAGCAGAGTGCGGGCACTGCTCAGGATTGGAAAAAAGATTTCTGGGGGTGTTACCAGAAGCTTTCTTGTGACAAGAGAAGTGGGTGCTTTGAGGCTACTATTGCACAAAGGTATTTGTTATTCTGTCAACAGAGCAAGCGAGAGTTTTCATTTAAGTTGGTTTGATCCTCCGTTTGCGGGTGGATTGAATGCTAATGCCGCAAAAAACTGCTTTCCAAGTATGGTTTTCAAAAATTCGTTGCTGTTGATGGAGAATCCCAACTAAAAATTGATGAAGAAAAATTACAAGAAGCCATTGCTTGGGATGGAGTTATTGTAGTATTTACTAATCTGGATCAACACATTCTGCTGCTCTCCATTGTTATTAAGCTTGCCTCCATCTGAGTCAATTATAATCAAAACATCAACAACAGGAGAAAAAATGAGTAACTTGCAAGCGGTACGGGACTTCATAAGACATCCCCAGACAAGAACTGGTATCAAAGCTGGTATTTTTGGATTCGGCATTGGTTTTGGGGTTGGTAAATTGATTCATTTCCACCACGTGATTGCATTTGCAGCTATTGTTGCTGTATTCTTGGCTGCGTATTATGGTTCAATGCCACAAGATGACGCGCCCCTTTTCGTTCCCCGAGGAACTAAGTGGTTTTTTCTGTAAATCTAAGAGAAAAGTTTCGGCTCGCTCAATCTTTCCTGCTCTGGTCATTTTTTGCTCTAATTTGACGCTGATTTCCCGAGATGGTATCTTATTTTATCGTTAAATCGGCCTCCTGTTCTTCTTGCTCCCATCAGCGCCTTCGTTTACGATCAGTAAAACGGAGAGAATAGCATGTTATCCATGAGTGTGTTGACCCAGTCTATTATTGCGGTCTTGTTGTTGGCCTCTTTGCTGAGTTGGGGGTTGATTTTTCATTTTTCTAGGCTTTTTTCTCAAATTGCTCGACAAGATGCAAGCATTTGGCCTTATTTATATGCGGGAGAGCCACTAGAACGCATATTGGCGCGTTATGGAGAGTTGCCGAAGCAGGGATTGTTGGCTTTGTGTCAGAGTATTTACGCCCATCAAGATTGGCAGCGTGGAGGATGGCAGCTGCCTTGGTTGCAATGGGAGCGCGCTTTGGGATGGTTAGCGACCATTGCAGGTATTGCGCCCTATGTGGGGCTGCTAGGGACAGTATTTGGGATTATTCATGCCTTTTCGGCTTTGGGGCAGAGCACCCACCTCAATCTAGCTACGGTGGCGCCTGGCATTGCAGAAGCCCTATTCACAACAGCGGTGGGGTTGTTGGTGGCCATTCCAGCTTATGTCGCTCATCAGCGCTTGATTCAGCGTTTGGATTATTTTCAATCGAGCTATGCCTTATTGATAGAAGGAGAATCCATTGAGCGCTAAACGTCGATTGCGTGCCGAGATACAGGTGCTCCCCTACATCGATGTGATGTTGGTATTGCTCATTATTTTTATGGTGGCTGCCCCCTTCATTAATCAGGGGATTACGGTGGATTTACCCAAGCTTTCTCATGCTCCAAAACCACTCTCTCCAGATGAGCCCTTGATTGTGACGGTCAATGCCACAGGGGATTATTTTTTCAATCAAGAGGGTAGTCATGCCATGCCGCTTTCCCAATTGGTCTTATCTCTTCGTGCCAGGCAAGTTTTGGCGATGCGAGAAGGACAGGAGATTCCTCCTGTATTTATTCGAGGCGATCAACACACCGCTTACCAACATGTGGCTCAATTGTTAGGCGCCTTGCAGCATCAAGGCGTGGAAAAATTAAGCTTGGTTACAGAATCTTTAGAGAGTCCTTCATGAAATCGGCTATCTGGAAAAGCATAGGCTTCCATGTTTTTTTATTGGTAGGGATCTGGGGAGTGTTACAACGCCAAGAACGAGCCATGACTCCAGCGCCTTCGAGAATACATAGTATTCAAGCAGAGACCATCGGTGCAGAGCAATTGCAAGCACAAGTGAATCGCTTGGCGCGTGAAAAAGCCCTTGCCCAAAAACGTGTACAGGCTCAGCAACAGGCTCTGGATAGGCGTTTGCGCTTAGCTAAACAGCGAGAGCGTACGGTCTTAGATGCCACAAAAACCAAAGAAGCCCATTTGAAAAAGATGTTGAAGCAAGAAAAACCGTTATCGGCTCGCTGGGAGAAAACACGCCGTGAACAAGCCAAACAACAAGCGGCCATTAAAAAAAAAGCCTTGACCAAACCTCAAGTGCAAATAGGGAGTCGCATTTCCCTACCAGGAGAACAAATCGCTCCCAGTACGTTGGCGCTATACAGTCAACAAATTCAACAAGCCATTGAATCCAATTGGCGAGTCCCTTTGGGGAGCCCAAAAGGGATTGCTTGTGCGCTTGATTTGCATTTGGCTCCTAATGGTGATGTGTTGAGTGCAAAAGTTCATGGCCCAGTGCTGGATCAACAAACGTGCCAGAGTGCATTGGCAGCAGTGTATGCCTCAGCGCCATTGCCCGTTCCCAGTGATCCCAAAATTTTTCAACATTTTCGTGATGTCGAGTTGAGTGTGTCTCCACGCAATGCTTAGTTCTGTGAAGGAGGTGGAGTGAGTGCCAATACGCATTTTTTAGTGGCGTAAGAGCTGATCAGCATGAATAAAATTCCACTGACCGCACTAATCAGTGTGGTAGGCCAGGTGAAGCTGCTGAGAAATTGTGAATTCCATACATGATGGAAGGTGGCTTTTGTAGCGGCTCCAATGAGACTTCCTAATAGGGCTGAACTCATCACAAAGAGTGCTCGGGGTTTCCAATTATTTAGATTGCTGAAAGATTCAAATAGGACAACCTCATAAATGGCAGCGAATTTATCCGTGAAATTGAAAGCCTCTAGTTCGTTTGTTTTATACCCCCCAAAGCGCAGACTCCAATAGTTCACCTTGTATCTCAATATGCGATCGGTTTTGGCGGCTTTTAACATGAGGTCGATTAAATAATCAGCTATCTTTGCTGCATCGCATGCCTGTTCAGATTTAATCGCTGCGTCTGCAGATTTAATTGCTGCGTCTAGCAGGGCCCTACCTTGAGAGTGACCTTGAGAATTTCTGTAAAATAGTTCTTCTGGGGTAATGAGCTCTGTGAATTTTTTTACACTATGAACATCATAACATTTTATTGCCATGTGTAAGGGAGATTCTTCAAGTTGTTCTGTTAGAAGCAGTTCTTTTTTTACATCCTTGTCACATGACTTTAGAAAATCAAATAATGCGCTTTCGAGTGCTTTTGAATGCTTTGGTTCTTCTTTGCAATAAAAGGCACTATATCTATATCTATATCTATATCTATACCAGTACGAGAGAGGCGAGAAGGTCGTTGTATTGTTGTTGATTCCAATATCGATTCTTTGTTGGAAAAAATCATCAGATTTTTGATAACGAATATGATTGGTATGAAATTTTTGCCTTGCAGAATTATGCATGGGGCGGGTAGGCATTATATCACAACTAAAGAAATCAATTAATCTTTGAACATCGACCTTATTATCAGGATTCGACATCACTTTCTCTCTTCTGAAACGATATTTTTATCATAACGCCAGAAGCTGAAGGAAAAATTAAGGATTCTAGTGACTATTCAGAAAATTGGCTGCAATGAACCACTTCGCTTCACTTGCTTGTCGTCACCGAGAAAGCAGGGATCTGAGTTGTGCATGGAGATTCCCGCTTTCGCGGGAATGACAAAGGTGTTGCGGGAATGATAATTTTTTTTGGAATTAAAAATCAGTGATCTCGCACTTGAAAATCCACTCCCTGGGCCAGAGCTAGCTCTTTCCCCCAGTTTAGTGTCACGGTTTGTCGTCGCATATAAGCTTTCCAGGAATCTGATCCGGCTTCTCGTCCACCTCCTGTGGATTTTTCTCCACCAAAGGCGCCACCGATTTCAGCACCAGAAGTGCCCAGGTTGACATTGGCGATGCCGCAATCGCTGCCATGGGGGCAGAGAAAAGATTCGATGGTGTGGAGATCATTCGCAAATAGCGCCGAAGAGAGTCCGTGCTCGGTGGCATTGTGTTGAGTGATCACCTCTTCCCAGGATTCAAAAGGCATGAGATATAAAATGGGAGCGAATGTTTCTTGGTGTACCCAAGGATTGTGATGATCGGTGGCAATTAAGGTCGGTTGAACAAAAAAACCGGCTCGCTCTAAACACTCACCGCCATAACACAGAGAACCACCGGCTTGGCACGCTCCATGGACAGCTTGGATAAATGCTTCTTGTGAGCTGGCACTGATTAAAGGCCCCATCAGGCTTTCTGGTGAAAGCGGATTGCCAATGGGCACTTTGGTATAGGCATGGATTAAGGCTTGAGAGACTTCTTCATAGCGACTTTGGTGAATAAATAATCGTCGGGTGGTTGTGCAGCGTTGTCCAGCAGTGCCGACGGCAGAAAATAATACCGCAGGGATGGCTAAGTCGAGATTGGCATCTTCACAAATAATCGCGGCATTATTCCCCCCCAATTCCAGTAAATAGCGACCAAATCGAGAAGCCACTCTGGGGGCGACTTGTTGCCCCACGGGTGTGGAGCCGGTAAATGAAATCAAAGGAATGTCTTTGTCATCGATGAGCAAAGAAAGCGATTCATTGTCTTTGGGACACCATAGGCACAATAGTCCTTCTAAATTGGCTTCTTTTAGAATGGGTGCACAGATTTTTTGAATGGCAATGGCGCAGAGCAATCCTTTTGGGGAGGGTTTCCAAATTTGTGCATTGCCGCAGACGATGGAGAGCAGCGCATTCCAAGACCACACGGCAATCGGAAAATTAAAGGCGGTGATGATACCAATGCTGCCTAGAGGATGCCATTGTTCATACATGCGATGAGCGGGGCGCTCCGAGTGCATCGAGAGACCATATAACATTCTGGATTGTCCCACGGCAAAATCGGCCAAATCAATAGCTTCTTGAACTTCACCCAAACCCTCGCTTAAGATTTTACCCACTTCCAGACTGACCAAGGCGCCCAGAGCGTCTTTGTGTTTGGCGATGGCCTCTCCTATGGCTTTCACCAATGCGCCTCGCTGTGGAGCAGGCATTCGGCTCAGTTTTTGAGCTGCTTTTTGGGTGGTGGATTTGAGCAGTTCATAGTCTTCTACAGTGGAATAGGCCACCTGAGCCATCACTTCTCCTGTGGAGGGGTTGATGACTTCATGTAATTCTCGACCCTCTGTGCTAGCCCACCATTGCCCCGTGCTGGTGGCTGATTCTAGTGTAGATAGGGACAGTTTCTCAAAAATCGCAGTGACATTAGACATAATAGGCTCCAAAGACATTGTTTTGAATGGCATCCAGAGGCAGTGTTTCTTGATAAACAAACCCGGATTGGGGATGTTTGAGAAGATGCAACATGACCGCACAGGCACCTGCAATGGTGGCACTCTGAATGGCGGTGTAAGTCAATGGCCCAATTTTTTGGCCGTATAGCCCTTTGGTGATTTGTTTTTCAAGGTATTCTCCTTGAATGTGCCCTCCTGCAGCGACATGTAACATCACCCAATCTTCCATGGTTCTGGGGAGTGCTTCTCGAAGAATTTCAGTGAGCAAGGCTTTCTTCTTGCCAAGTTTGAGATCGTGAATCAAAAAGGACATGCGCTCACAATGTCCGGGATAACGGATGGTTTTATAATTCAAAGAGCGTACCTTGCCGGATAAACATTCGATTAAATGTCCGAGCCCTCCGGAAGTATTAAACGCCTCGAAGGTTTTCCCCTGCCAAGTGAGCGGTTCAAGCCCTTCCAGAGGAGCCAGGGTGACAGGATTGCCCTGTTCAATGGCGCGACAAGGGTTGAGATACTCATTCACCAATCCATCAATCGACCAATTAAGGGCATAGAGCAATCGATGATGGCTCACCGTGGGGAGTGCCCCCACACGCAAATGCAAATAATCCAATTCATCAAAATCTTTGCTTAAATCGTGTGCTAACAGCCCCACCATTCCAGGGGCTAGCCCACATTGAGGCACAAAGGCGGTTTCGGCATGAAGACTCAGTTCTTGAATGGCCGCACTGGTGGCCACGTCTTCGGTTAAGTCAAAGTAGTGGAGTTGAGCCTTCAGGGCGGCTTTAGCCACCGTGAGATTACAAAAAAAGGGAAGACAAGAGAGCAGGGCTTGGGCACCGGATGCTTGGAGTCGTTTGGGGAAATTTGAATCGGTGATGTCCACTTGGTGCAAGGTGAGATTGGGATAATGGTCTCGAATGGCATTTAAGTCGGGATTGTCCAATTGGCAATCCCAGATGCTGATGGGATATTCTCCTTGCTCAGACAGCCAGGCAGCAGCCAATGCCCCGATTTTCCCTCCACCTAGGATAGCAATGGGTTGATTCATAGAACCCTCCTTTGATAATCTTTGTATCGTCATGCGAGGCGCGGACTTGAGCAAAATGCCAAAAAAGGTGCTATAATGATCTTTGCTGCCCTAAGGATAAGGGGAAAAGGAGGCGATATGGATAATCAAGATGATGCATGGGTAAGACTTGCCCGATTGTCGTTAGAAGCCCATTATCCATCCCTAGAAGAGGTATGGTATGAGGGCGTTATCATGGCAAAAAACAATGGTGAGGCCTTAGAAAATCCTTACCCCAAAGACACATTAGAATATCGCAGCTTTGAAGATGGCTGGTGGGCTTATACGCTAGATGAGTCACCCTTATATGTGCTAGAGGAAGGGAAGGTAGCCATTGAAAGGACAGAGGATGGTTGTTCATCCTGGCAGAGATTCTACCATCATGTGACTATTGCAATGCAATGCTTGCTGGGATTGATGTTCAGTGGGGCGTTTGCAATGGTATGCTACGACTTGTCTTTGCTATAGACCAGCGATTCAACAAATCAGCCAGACGATAACCTGCCAAGACCACTTGTTGCTCCACAATGTGGCGATTGGTTTGCAGATATGCATTGCTCAAATGATTTCCGGTGAATTGATAGGCATAGGTTTTGGCCAAGTTATAGCTCCTCAAACCCCATTGGTGCGGGTTGTTTTCTTGTAATTCTTTGGCAAAGAATGATCGGGGATATTGGGCTCTCCAGCTCATAGCCAGTTTTTGGATTTCTTCCTTGTGTGCGCGATAGTGCCAAGCATCGAGGCCTTGATCCCAATACTGGTGTAAATCTCTGCGACCCAATAGGCGTACACTGTGTCCTCCCCTATCGCCATGGGGAAATTGTGGGTTATAGCGAGTGATGCAGTGCATGGGTTGGTGTAGATCTGCCAAAATGTGAGTGAGCATAATCAGACTCAAGCCTTCCTGGATGGGCTCCAGTTGCCCATTGATCAAGCCTTGCGCGATTTGCAGGGTCATCTCAGCAGCATTGTCCCCGAAGGGTGCAGGGCCTGGCCCCCAAGGTTCGTTGATGAAGTGCCAATGGTTAAAGGCGCTGAATCCCGTTTTACGCAAATGATCAGGCCAGGGAGAGGTGGCGATCAAGTCATTGCACGCTTTGTGATAACAAATGGGCCAGTATTTTAGGGTATGGTGGATTTGCTGGCGGGCTTTCGGGGTGAGCTCTTCATAGGCAATGGTGGCTACGATTTTATGACCAGTGGCATCCCAAGCCATGGCATTCGTCAACAGCCAGCAAGCAATAACGCTCAATATGCGACCCACGACTTCCCTCCTGACCAGTGCTGCTGTTATAATGAACCCTTTTTAGTGTGGAGGCAAGAGATGCAGGGTCTGACAGCGGGGCCAAGTTTACCGGAACAATTGCATGTGGTCGTTGAAATTCCTGCGGGAGAGGGGATGATCAAGTATGAATACGATAAAACCTACCACTGTTTGATGGTTGATCGATTTTCTCGAGTACCGATGTATTATCCTTGTAACTATGGTTTTGTGCCTCAGACGTTGGCTGATGATGGGGATCCCCTGGATGTACTCGTTCACACCCCGGCTCCTCTGACTCCAGGCTGTGTGGTGGTGGCTCGCCCTGTGGGCGTGCTTTATATGAGCGATGAAGCCGGAGAGGATGCCAAAATCTTAGCCGTGCCCTTGGAAAAAGCCTGTCCCCATTTTGCCCATTGGCAAGATATTGGGGATGTGCCAGACATGCTAAAAGCCTCCATAGAGCACTTCTTTAAGCATTATAAAGCCCTAGAACCCAATAAATGGGTGGAAGTTAGAGCGTTCGGTGACAAAAAAGCAGCCATTGCCATGATAGAAGAGGCCGTTAGGCAAGGTTAGGGAATGAATCCAGTGGGTTGACATATTCGTCTTTCCACTGTCCACAGTCATAATTGCCATTTTTGAAAAACATCCCCCTAGCCTCGATCTTGTCTTTATTCAATTCTAGGCGGTTTTCTATTGGATTAAACGCTACACCGGGTAGCCTATCCAAGCACCATTTGCGCTCTGCAGCACAGGCGGCCAGGAAGAAAGCAGCAATAGCCAATCCAATGCTCGAGGCAATGGCCAGTCCTTGGTAAAATCCCGTAGACATGCCAATCATTTGGGTAATGTGCTGGGCAATGACCGCAAATCCTGCATAAACGGCATGATAGGTGGCCCAGGCACCAACACCGGCAAGAGCGAGAAAGCCGATGAATTTGGCACAGGCCATTTTTCCAACTACCGTATCAAGGCCAGCGGGGGTATAACCTTCCTCCTTTCCATCCACATAGACAGAGATTTTCCCATCGTTTCGTTTTTCCCCACGGATGACGTCAGCAGGGTATTGGTGATTATATTCCATGGAGGCATAAGTTAAGGCGCATAAGGATAATCCGATCCAGAATGAGGCCACCCAGCCATAGCCTTGCCAGTGGAAGGCTAAAAAAGCAGCAACCCCATAGCCGATACCTTGAAACACATAGAAGAACTCTCTCCAGAAACTGTCACAGTAGAAAGGCGCACTGTTTTCATTACTGTCTCGTGGAGCGGGTTTGTTGTAATAATGTCGATAGAAGACGAAAGCAGCCAATCCCAGCTCTCCCATGCCAAAAAACCAGGCGAGACCAGAAGTATGCGTGACGATAGCCATAATGGTGCCCAGACAGCCTGCAAGGACGGCACTGAGAACATGCTGAAATAAAAGGGTGTAGGGATGAGGGGGATGGCCTCTCTTATAGGTTGCCTCTTTATCAAATATTTCTATGACTTTTTCTGCGGTTTTAGGGATGTTTTCTTGTGCTTGATAAGTAGCCTTGATTTTGCTGAAATGGCGTCGTCTTAGGGTATGGAAGGCATAAATCATCACCCCCAGTCCAATGGTCACTCCCAATACCGCGCTTAGTATCGTAGCCGCGGTGGAGGTGGTGCCTGTGAGATCATGAATCAAGGTGGTATAGCGATTAAAAAAGGCAATGGCGCTGGCGACCATAAAGGTGGTTGAGGTGAGATAGACCAAAGCGAAGGCGACTGACCAGTGTCCCCAGAATTTCGCCCCTTTTTCCTCAAATCCTTTTGTCTCTTCTGCTTGAGAAAAGTACACATCATAGAATCGGGCCACAATATCCATAATAAACATGAATACAGCAAGGGAAACGGACCAGAAATTTAAGCCAAAAATGTCAATACAAGCAATGGAGGCGTACCAGGCAAAGCCTGTGACCCCCACAAACATGGCGGCGTTGATAACGATGTCGATGCCAGTTTTCCACCATTTGTCATTTTCAAAGTTAAAAATGGTAGGAAATATAATGTGATCTTTATTTTTTATTGAATCGCTGTTGAACAAAAAATCCTCCTCGTTATTTTGATGATGGGTACCAACTAGCTTCAGTGTACCAAAAGACCGCTTTGTCTGCGAGTTTTTTTCGTGATTGCCTCTGTAATGGCGTGTTACGCCCGGTGATAAGCCTGTCTCTTGGTCACGAGTCAGGAGAGGGGAAGACGCGCTTTAGCGCGACGGGGGGTACCTAGTTTGGGGAGATTCCCGCTTTCGCGGGAATGACAAAGAAAGCCGCGGGAGGACCGCGCTTGTAACGGTCCTTTTCAAGAATCGATCGCGCTTCCCATTTTGCCGCGGCGATTGGTTTTGGTGGTGCGACGGCGATTGCCACCATTGCTGATCAGCTCGTTTTTTGGGGAGGCGGGTCGGCGATAGGGGGATTTCTCAGCAGTGGGTTCTGTTCTGGTGATTAAATTGCCATTGGGCTCTTCTGGAACCACCGCGGGTGCTGGAGGAGCCGTATTTCCAAAATTATCCCCAGAGGCACTGGCGTTGGTGCGATGCTTTTTGGGATTGGTATGGCGTCGGATGTTACCTCCTTCGCCGTTGCTTTGGCTTTTTTCTCCAGAAGCGGTGTCTCGAGGACGTCGGCGCGTTTGACCATTGCCAGCAGTTTTATTTGTACCATTGTTGTGATTTCGAGGGCGACGTTTTTGAGGGCCTTCTTCTGATTTGATTTTTTTAGGCTCTTCTTTCGGCGTCTCAACACTCACCTCTTCTGTCGGTGTGGTGAGCTGGCGGAACAGTCGCACAAAACGGTGGAAAATGCTCTGCTCTGAGACTTGGTCCGGCGTGGCATTCGAACTGATGGGCTTAGTGTATCCTGGAGTATAATCCGGCTCCTCACATTTTTCCAAGCATTGTAGGCTCAGTTGATCACGATATTCACTAGGCAAATCATTGGGTTCAAATCGCTTGATCGAATAATCCGGAGATTGTAAATGACGATTGGGAATGATTTGCACATTAATTTGCTGGCGTTGCTCAATATCTACCAATGTGTGACGCTTTTCATTCAATAAGAAAGTGGCCAAGTCGACAGGCACTTGTGCTTGTACTTGTACCGTACCCGCCTTGAAGGCGGCTTCTTCGATTTGGCGAATGATGGTCAACGCCAAGGCTTCCAATCCGCGGATATTGCCATGGCCGTGACAACGGGGGCAAGGGATTTGAATGCCCTCAGAGAGTTGAGGTCGCAAGCGCTGTCTAGACATTTCGAGCAATCCAAAACGTGAAATGTCTCCCACTTGGGTGCGTGCACGATCAGAAAGCAGCGCATCTCGTAGACAACGTTCTACTTTTTCTTGATTTTCTAAGCTGCTCATGTCGATAAAATCGATCACAATTAAGCCACCAATATCACGCAAACGCAATTGTCTGGCAACTTCATTGGCCGCTTCTAGATTGGTGTTGAGCGCGGTTTCTTCAATGTTGGCTCCAGAGGTGGATCGTGCAGAGTTGACATCAATGCTGATTAAAGCTTCAGAATAGTCAATCACCAATGATCCCCCAGAAGGCAGGCGCACCTCACGTCCAAAAGCGGTTTCAATTTGTGATTCGACTTGGAAGCGACTGAACAAAGGGATGCGTCTGTCTCGATACAATTCCACTTGCACTTGGCTATCGGGTCGGACTTTTTGAATATGCTCTTGAATTCGTCGATGCACATGCGAGTCTTCAACCAGAATTTGGGAGACATTGGGACGCAGATAATCACGTACCGTGCGGGCAATAATGTCACTTTCTCGGTATAACAAGCAAGGACCTTTTTGTTGCTTGGCCGTATCTTGGATGTGCTGATAGCGCTCTAGGAGCAATTGCAAATCGCGATTGAGATCTTCTATTTTGCGACCCTCACCGGCTGTGCGAACAATGATCCCCATGTCATTAGGAATATTCAAAGATTGAATCAAGTCTTTTAAGTCTGAGCGCTCTTCACCAGAAATGCGCTTAGAAATTCCACCAGCACTGGGATTATTAGGCATCAGCACGACATACGAGCTTGCCAGACTCAAGTAGGTGGTTAACGCTGCCCCCTTCGTACCGCGCTCTTCTCGAACTACCTGAACAATGAGTTCCTTACCCTCATGCAAGGCTTCATTTAAATCGGTATTTCCTTTGCGGGGTAAGTAAATATCCGCGATTTCTTTGACAGGAAGAAAGCCACTGCGGTTGCCACCGTAATTGACGAAAACAGCCCCTAGGCTTTCGGTGTAACCGGTGATGACTGCTTTGTAGACATTGTTGATGATGGGTTCACGGCCTGCATGTTGAATATCCAGGTCGAACAGTCGCTTATCTTTAAGGATCGCCACGCGAATGTCACGCACAGCGTCAAAGGAGCCATCAATCAAGATGACTTCATTCTTTGAATTGGTTGTCATGTTTTTTCTCACTATTTACTACTACGAGAGATGAAAATCGGGCTCTCTTGCGGGAGACGCTTGGGGTTGAGCGCAGATGCGGTATAAACTTCAACCCTCCTTATCACATGGGCCGAGGAGAAGGTTTCAAAACACACCTTCGCGATGGGGCCATATATTTCAGAGCTGCAATGAATCGGCAATTTTCATTCTCTACATTAATCGATTGTGCACAATGGGTATTGGACACATCCTTCACTCTTGATCACCGTTGGCATTCAAGCGCATTTCCGGTAGAATCAAGGCACACACCCATCCTAACAACTTATGCCGCCTCATGCAACCTACCCATTGTTAATGATTCTCATTCCTGACGACGCCGTTGGTCAGCGTTTAGATAATTTTTTGCTCTCCAGGCGTCGAGATATTCCTAAAACCCGTTGGTATCGAGCCATTCGCAAAGGGGAGGTGCGCATCCATGGCAAAAGAAAGTCTCCAGATTATCGCTTGCAGCAAGGGGATGTTTGCCGTGTCCCACCTTGGAGTATTCAAGAGCAAGTTGAACTCATTTTGCCCGATTGGCCATTGTCTGATTGGTGTATTTACGAGGATGCAGATTATTTGATTTTTGATAAGCCCAGTGGGATCCCCGCACATGCAGGGGGAGGAAAGCCTTATGGGCTCTCAGAAGTGGTGGCCCATCAGTATCCGGGAGCAAAGCCTGTGCATCGTCTCGATCGAGGCACTTCTGGGTGCATGGCTTTTGCAAAGCACCGCGAAGGATTAAACACCATGGTCAAGGCATTTGGTCAGTGTGAAGTCAAAAAGGTGTATTGGTTGCTGGTATTGGGGGATTGGAGTGGCGGTGTGGTGAATGAGCCTCTCGCGCTGATTGAGGGAGCCAGTCCTGATGGTCCCAAAATGCAAGTGCATGAGGGCGGGGTGCATGCGCACACCAGCTTTCGGCGTTTGGCTTATCAGGAGGGGATCAGTTTATTGGAAGCGCAAATCCAAACGGGACGCACCCATCAAATTCGTGTGCATGCAGCGAGTCGCGGGTATCCGTTATTGGGCGATAGACGTTACGGTGGAGCGGAATGGCCTGGACGTCGATTGGCCCTACATGCACGCTCGTTAACATTTACTCCGAAATTAAAAAGCGGGCTGTCTCATATCCAAGCAGCGCTGCCGGAGCGCTTTGGAGAGTGGTTTTGTTAAGAATGCGTTATGTCTTGTTGCATGTCGTTACAAAGTGGTGCATTTTTGACCGCAATTGTTAGGGGTTTTGTGGCATAATAAACCTATGATGTATTCAATCTCAGACATGCTG
The DNA here is from genome assembly GCA_964350565.1 of uncultured Gammaproteobacteria bacterium. Classification (GTDB taxonomy): domain Bacteria; phylum Pseudomonadota; class Gammaproteobacteria; order CAYGKN01; family CAYGKN01; genus CAYGKN01. Next base: position 621 of record CAYGKN010000010.1, on the reverse strand, counting down.
TGGTTTGTTGGCATTGCCCTTTTGGGAGGGTTGCTTTCTGCGTTTAGTGCAGCTGGGGGTATTTTGGTATTGCCCGCTTTGGTGCTCAGCGGTATGCCTTTGCCATTGGCTTTTGGCACCAATAAATTGTTTTCCACAGTGGGTTTGTTGTCTAATTTATGTGCACTGCCTCAAAAGCACTGGCCTTCTTTTCGGATATGGCGTTTGGCCTCCTTCATCTCTGCTATGGGGGCTGTTGTGGGGGTGTTGTTACTGACTTTTACCACTCAACATTGGGCGCGAGATATATTGGGCGTGCTGATTATTGTGTTGGCATTGTATTATATCATTCCCAAAGACTATCTAGATGGCCTTTGTTTTAAGCCAGTTTCTCTTCACGCGCGTGCCCGTTGTCTCTGGAGTGGGGTGTTGGGTGTCTATAGTGGTTACGTTGGAGCATCTACGGGGCTGATTTGGACGACGCTATTAAATGCCCGTTATCATATGTCTTTGCCAGAGTCTCTGAATGTTGCGAAATTGTTATGTTTTTTTGCCAATGCGGCTTCTTTGTTGGTGTTTATAATGTTTTCTGAGGTGGATTATCGGGTCGGGGCATTGTTGTGTTTTGGGGGATGTATTGGG
>CAYGKN010000009.1:20712-39521 GCA_964350565.1 uncultured Gammaproteobacteria bacterium | reverse complement strand
GAAGGGAAGTGGGATGGATTGGGTAAGACCGGAGAAAAACTGCTGATAGGTTCGAATTATTTGGCAAAAACACAAAGTCGATTTCTGCAAGAACGACCAGATAGTTTTTTGATAGAATTACAAGATTCTGGTGTTCCTGAGTCAATAATCCAAAAAATCAAGGAAAAAGGTACGATTGTGGGTCATCTAAGCATGGACTCTAAAGAAATTCGCTCGGCATTGGCAGGGAAGTCTCAAACACTTATCGTTCACAATCCAACCCGGCAGTTAGAAGAGATTCATCACTATATGCCAATACCGGTATTTAATACAAAATGGGCTTTATCTATTCGTATTGATAAAGATGAAAAATTCCAGCCCATTTATGATCTCAAAGCTAAGATGATTAAGTTAGGAACAGTTATCGGATTTGGTTTTGTTTTGTTTTCCGTGGTATTGGGTTGGTTATTCTCTGAGTCTTTAAGTCGAGCTATTGTGCGTTGCAGAAATTTTGCAACAGAGATTGCCAAAGGAAATTTGCATGCGGATAGTAGTCAGCTTATTGGTAGAAATGACGAATTAGGAGATTTAAGCAATTCGCTAACTGAAATGCAATCTCAGCTGCTCAAGCGGGATAAAGAAAATAGAGATGCTCAGGAAGCGATTTCGCAAAAAATTAAAGCGGAGCAGGAACAGTCTGAAGCTATTTCTCGGGTCATAGAGGCAGCATCTGATGCTTTGTCCAAAATTTCTCAAGGAGATTTGACGCAAACGGTGCGAGTCCATGCACAAGGACCATTGAAAGTATTAGTGGACTCTATTAACCAGACGGCTTCTCAGCTTAGAAGATTATTCCGGCAAGTGAGACAGTCATCTTCGGAGGTACGTGCTGGGATTAGTGAAATTCGTAGTGGGAATGTGGACTTGTCCCGCCGTACCGAAGAGCAGGCGGCATCGATTAGCGAAACCGCCTCTGCCATGGAAGAGTTTGCGGCATCTGTTAGGCAAAATTCTGATCAATCTCAGCAGGCGGAGCGCCTTTCTGAGCAGGCCAAATCCAGGGCCGATCAGGGAGGGCAAGTGGTGCTCTCTTTGGGAGAAGCCATGTCAAATATCCATGAAAGCAGCAGCAAAATTGCCAGTATCATTAGTGTGATCAATGAAATTACTTTTCAGACGAACTTACTTGCTCTCAATGCCTCTGTGGAGGCGGCTCGTGCCGGTGAGCAGGGTCGAGGTTTTGCGGTGGTGGCGTCAGAGGTGCGAAACTTGGCCCAACGCAGTGCGGATGCAGCTAGAGAAATTGAGGCATTGATCAAAAGCAGTGTGGATAGAGTGGACGTAGGTACAGAGTTGGCAGAGAAAGCCAATAGTAACCTTAAAGAAATCATTGAATGTATTGAGGATGTAAACAATTCCATTGGACAGATTGCTATAGCGAGTCAGGAACAAGCTTCTGGTATTGATGAAGTCAATCGCGCCATCAATCAACTCGATAAAATTACTCAGCAAAATGTCGCGTTAGTCGAAGAGGCTACTGCTGGATCTGAGCAAATTGATGAAAATGCTAAGAGTATGTCTCAACTGATGGCGCAGTTTAAGTTGGATTAGGGGTGACAACGCTTCAATCTTTTTTCAAAAACGCCTTCGTTGCCTCTTGAAATGCTTTTGTTCCACACAGGGCGGCGAATGCTTCGGCTTCCTTTTTCAAACCTTCCAAAGGGGGATGGTAGAGCTTCAGTAAACGGGCAGTGGCCAAGGAGCCTTTTTTTAAAATAGTGTGTAGTAGTTTTTCTCCCTCAGCAAGAATTTTGTCTTCTGGGTAGATGGCTGAGATCAGCCCACATGCCAATGCTGATGGTGCGTACAAACGTTCACCGGTAAGCGCTAGGGTAAGAGCGCGTTGTTTTCCAATCAGCCATGGGAGGCGTTGTGTGCCGCCAAAACCAGGGATGATCCCTAAGCCGGTCTCTGGCAGCGCAAAAAAACTGGATTCAGTTGCCAATCGCAGATGGGCGCTCATGGCCAGTTCAAATCCGCCACCTAAGGCATAGCGTTCGACTATCGCTAAGGTGGGTTTTTCGCTGCAATAGAGTTTTTCGAAGCAGTGTTGGCCTAAAGCGGCAAATTCTTCTCCGGTGTGTTCATTTAAATCAGAGAGCTCTGCAATATCTGCACCTGCACAAAACACACCGCCTTCACCGCGAATGAGTAATGCTTTGACCTGTTGATCCATGGCTGCTTTAGAGAGATTGTCATCCAGCAATTTGATCAATTCGATGCAAAGGGCATTCTTTTTCTCAGGTCTAGAAAGGGTAAGGTGTAAAATGCCTTGCTCGTCCAAGTGGGTGTTTAACATCCGTGCCTCCAAATTTAATCATTAAAACCGTCGTACCAAGTGGTGAATTTATTGATATCGAGCCTAGCGGTGCGATATTGATTGATGGGGTGATTCCAGTCTGGATGTCCGAGTGCCATTCCACAAACTACAGACATTTCTGGATCGATATCCAGGTAGTCTCGAACAATGTCTGGATATTCAGCCAGTGCGGCTTGTGGGCAAGTGCCCAAATCTAGAGCGGTGGCAGCCAACATGACGTTTTGAATGAATAATCCCATGTCTAACCAAGAACCTTTTTCTAAGCGACGGTCGATCAGAAAGAATAACCCCACAGGCGCGCCGAAAAATTGATAATTTCTGGCCCAGGCCTCACGTCTTTTGGTTTTATCTTGCTTCTTGACGTCAATCGCCTCATATAAGGCCATTCCACATTCATAGCGACGTTGTTTATAGGGTTCAAACCATTCTGTAGGATAATAGGCATAATCGGGTCTTGGGAGCTGCCCGTCTAGAAAAGCTTCATAAATAGCATCTTCCAGCTCTTTTTTCCTATGGCCTGTGACAACGGCCACTTGCCAGGGTTGGGTGTTGACTCCAGAGGGGGCAAATCGAGCGCTATGTAAAATTTGGAAGATTTGTTTGGCGTCTACCGATTGCTCCGTAAAGGCGCGGATGGATTGTCGTTTTTCGATAAGCGTGAGTAAGTCATTCATGGAGACACTCTAGCTGATTTTTTCTATAAAGCCAAGGGCAACTCTTAGGGGTTTGGGGATCCCTTTTTGGGAGAGGGCCTCGGTAGACATCCATTGCCATGGCGTGGAGGGCTCCTGGATGTGGGTGGTATAGACATGCAAATGAATATCCAACTGTCGATGCGTGAGCGTATGCTCGAAGGCTTGCCATTCCCGATAAAGAAGCGTTTTGGGGATATTGGGGAGATTGTCATTTTGTGGGACTAACCAGAGCCCATGCCATATGCCAGCGGCTTGATTTACAGAAGCAAGCCATTCTCCTTTGGCATTTTTAATCCAATGCCAATCGACTCTCATGGGGGTTTTGGGTTTTGGCGGCAGTTTTACAGGTAGGTTTGCTGTGAGTTGGTTTCTCTGGGCAATGCAATGATGTCTCATAGGGCACTCTGTACACAAGGGATTGCGACGTTTGCACAAGAGTGAGCCTAAGTCCATCATGGCTTGAGTGTATTGAGCGGCTTTTTCTGCAGGAGGGAGGAGCGACTCTGCTAAGGTCCAGAGCTGCTTTTGAGTGGCAGCAGTATTGATGGGGGTGTCTATGCCGAATAGGCGTGCAAGTAGGCGAGAGACATTGCCATCTAAAATGGCAGCAGGCTGATGGAACGCCTGACTCAAAATGGCCCCTGCTGTGGAGCGTCCGATTCCAGGGAGTTGGTGCAATGTTTCTACAGATCGCGGAAATTCTCCATCGTATTGCCGCACGAGAGTTTGAGCACATTTCCATAGGTTTCTAGCGCGTGCATAATAACCCAGACCGCTCCATAAGGCGAAGACTTCATCGAGTGAGGCATTGGCCAGGGACTCTATAGAGGGAAGTTTTTCGATAAAGCGATAGAAATACGGGATCACGGCAGTCACTTGGGTTTGTTGAAGCATGATTTCAGAGAGCCATGTGTGATAGGGAGAGCTGTGAATTTGCCAGGGAAGCTGGTGTCTGCCATGTGCATGATGCCAGGCCAATAGCTTTTGATGAAAAGATTGTGTTGTGCAACGAAACATGTTATTTGTGTCTCAATTCTTAGGTACCATAGCAAAGTGTCTTCCATTAAACAAATTACCTATACCACGGCGGTGGGGAGGGAAAAGATCTCAGGCCCTCAAAAAAAAATGTTGGCACGTTTACTGCCAGTATATGAATTATCCATGGATGCATTGCCGTCGAAATGGTGGTTAGAGATTGGGTTTGGGGATGGAGCGCATTTGCATCATCTGGCGTTGGAGAATCCGAATGAATATTATGTTGGTGTGGAGATGCATCCTCCCAGCGTCGCACGACTACTCAAGCGTCTCGATGAAAAGCCTTGTAACAATTTAAAAATTTACCCGAAGAATATATTTGATCTCTTGCCTATCTTGCCCGAGCAATGTGTATCGGGAGTTTATATCTTATTTCCAGATCCTTGGCGCAAGCGTCGTCACCACAAACGTCGACTCATACAACCCCCTTTTATGCAATCATTAAAAATGTTGCTCGTTCCAGGTGGGGTTTGCCATCTGGCCACAGACTGGGAGCATTATGCTTGGCAAATGCTTGCCGTGTTAGAAAACTTGCCGGGTTTGAGCAATCAGCAGGGTGTTTATCAATTTGCTCCTCCCTCTCGCGTCATTGAAACCAAGTTTGAAGCCAAAGGTCTGGCTGCACAACGAGGGATTTATCATCTCTCGTTAAATCGGGAAGACAACACTCGACTACCTCGTTGTACAAACGCCAACCCAGAGGGGGGAGGTGTATCCATCCTTCTTTTTTCAACAACCAGCCGTTATGGATGGGCGCTTGTAACACGCTCTCTAGCGCTTCTGGTGTTAGGTATGCAAAGAAATCCGGTTCTGGAATGGGAGCGGACAATCGAAAACGATTCAGCGCAAATTCAAACAATTGTTGTGTTTTTTCAACTGGGGTGTGTTCAACTTTAAATACAGGATCGGTGAGGTAATGTTTGGGATGTTTGTGTCGAGAGAATCTCCAAACCTGTTGTTCTTCATCACTCACTTTGCTGTGTGCCCCTGCACCAATGCCTAGGTAATCGTCGTAATGCCAATAATGCAGATTGTGTCGGCAAGGATATTTTTGGGTGTAGGCAGAAATTTCATATCGCTGATAACCATGATGAGCTAACAGTTGTTGTCCCTGCTCTGCAAAAAAAGCGAGATCATCCGAGCACGGTTGTTTGGGGGGGTGGTGATAAAACCACGTGTTCGGTTCAATGGTGAGCTCATACCAAGAAAGATGTGAGGGTGATAACCCGATGGCGGTGTTGAGATCTTCCATGGCTTCTTCTAGGCTTTGGTTGGGCAGCCCATACATGATGTCGAGATTAATTTCAGGAAACAGTGTGCTTGCTGTGTGGTAAGCCTTTAGAATGTGTTCAGCATGGTGAATGCGCCCCAAGGTTTTTAAGTGTGTATTTGAGAAACTTTGTGCCCCAATGGATAATCGTTGGATCCCTAAATCGGGATAACCTGTTAGATGATCATTATCTAGTGTGCCGGGATTCGCTTCTAGGGTGATTTCAATATGGCTATCTAGGTGCGCCGTTTTGTGGAGTTTTTCAAAAAAAGGAGCGAGATCTGAGGCAGAAAATAGACTGGGTGTGCCCCCGCCTAAAAAAATCGTATCGATGGGGCGATGTGCCCAAAAAGGTTTTAGGGATTCAAAGTCTTTCCATAAGGCATCTATATATTCTTCTTTGGGAAGAGTTTCTTTAACAGCATGTGAATTGAAGTCGCAATACGGGCACTTGGCAACACACCAAGGAAAGTGAATATATAAGCCCAGAGCCTTTCTATGCATTCCGGTATTATGTGGCATTGCTTTTTAGAAAGAAACACTTTATGATACCTATCGTGCCGGGATGGCGGAACTGGTAGACGCGCTGGACTCAAAATTCAGTGGTGGCAACACCGTGTCGGTTCGACTCCGACTCTCGGTACCATCTCAAGACTCTTGGAGTATTAGTGCCAATTCTTGGTTGGGAAGTTCTCGGTATCGATCGCTGCAATTTTTTGCATGAAATATTAAAATCTTAAAACCTGTTCTCAGGCTGGGTCTCTGAGTTTCCCCGATTAAAATGCGTTTGAGTGTTCTGGGACAAATGCTCAGTATCCGGGCTAAGCCGCTGATGTCGTATGCTCTAAATTCTATGAGTTCAACCAGCAATAGTGGCCAAAGACCTTCTTGTAGACGAACGCGGGCAAATAGTTTAGTCAGTGCCATCAGCCCAAAGGGGTGTTCATGGCCCATGTGTCCATACCGAAAGGCGGTGTCACGGATTCGTTCATCCAACCCTTGGTGATCGAGTAGCTTTTCTTTTTCATGTGGTAACGTCATATTTTCTCCTGTTTCCTTTAAATTGTGCCAAGCACAAGTATTTTTTTAACGATCCATAGCTTATATGTCAATGATTTTTTTATTCTTCATTGCATTTTTTGTCATTGCTGTAACTGTTGGCCTCTTTGGTTAATTTTTTGTTATACTTTGTCCATTTTCTGGCTTGATTTTTATTTGGATAAGGTGCTAATATGTAAATAGAGGTTTTTTAGGAGTTCGTTATGGTACAAATGCCAGATTACAATGAGTTGATGAAGCAAGCTCAGGCAATGCAACAAAAAATGCAAGAAGCCCAAGATGAGTTGGGCCGATTTGCTGTAGAAGGCAAAGCCGGTGTCAATCTGGTGAAGGTCACCATGAATGGTCATCACCAAGTGAGTCGTTTTGTTTTAGATGATGAATTGTTTGATGAAGACAAAGCTGTTATCGAAGATTTGCTTGCAGCAGCGGTCAATGATGCTGTCAAGAAAATTGAATCTGAAGCCAGAAACCGTATCATGGGATTGACCAAAGAGTTGGGTCTGCCTGATGGCTTCGATGGTGGTGAGGGCGGTTCTGCGGACAGTTGATAAGCTTTCGGTATTTAGTCCGAAGCTATCTGATTTGGCCAATGCCCTGTCTTGCCTGCCTGGTGTAGGTTATCGTTCTGCTCAGCGTATGGTGTTCTCTTTAATAGATTCCCAGCGGGAGTCTGCTGCGCGCTTATCCGATTGTCTGAAAGAGGCATTGGAGGGTGTACGACACTGTGAAATATGCCGTTGCTACACAGAAATTTCTCCCTGTCGTTTTTGTCTAGATGTGCACCGCCAAAATAACCGCCTTTGTGTAATAGAAACGGCTGCGGATATGCTGGCCATCGAAGAAACGGGTTCATTTTCAGGTCGTTATTTTGTGTTGTGCGGGGTGCTTTCTCCTTTGGATGGTTTGGGCCCCCAGGAGTTGGGCATGCCTTGGCTTTTAGAAAGAGTCCAAAAAGAAAGCATTGAAGAAGTGCTAATTGCCACCAATGCCAGTCCAGAAGGAGATGCCACGGCTTATTACCTCAAAAAAATGTTGCCCGATATTGCTGTGACTCGCTTGGCTTTAGGGATCCCTGTAGGTGGTCAGTTGGAATGGCTCGATACCTCTACGCTTGCGCATGCGATTGATTTGAGGCAGGAAGTGTTGGGCTGAGCCCTCCTTTGTCATTCCCTGCTTTCGCGCGGGTGACAATGGGTGCGGGGTTCCTTGATTTCGAAACATTTGCCTTCAAGCCCATAACGCGTTAGTCTCAAGGAAGGTTGTAGAGAGGTAGAGATGAAAAGTACGGGATACGACAGCAGCAGTTTCTTGTTTTTGTTAATGATGATGGCGGTGTTTTATTTGATGTTGATCCGTCCTCAAGCCAAGCGTGCTAAAGCGCATCGGCAAATGTTATCGACCTTGGCGAAGGGTGATGAAGTGTGTCTCAATAGTGGGATGTATGGAAAGATTAGCAAAGTAGCGAAGAAAGTGATTGAAGTGGAGTTGGCGAAAAATATGGTGATTACGGTGAAATCCAGCGCGATCGAGCAAGTGTTGCCTAAGGGTAGCTTGGCCATCTTACAAAAAGAACCAGAGTCTGCCTAAAGGCCTTTCATGAAACATTGGAAAGCAGTTGGTTTATGGTTGTTGGCATTGCTGGGAGTGTGGTACGCTCTTCCTAGTCTTTTTGGTCAAGTGCCTGCACTGGAAGTTGCAGTGAAGGTGGCAACTGATCCGTTGGATGCTTGTTTTAAACAGGCTCATGCAAAGCGTATTCTCCAACAAGATGCTAGGCATTGGTTATTGCGTTTTGATAGTGTCGAGCAGCAGCTCTTAGCCAGAGAGCAGCTTAAAACCTGTTTGCCAGAAGACGCTTCCGTGGCATTAAATTTAGTGAGTAGAGCGCCAAAGATTTTTGAAAACACCGGAGCCTCGCCCATCAAATTGGGGTTGGATTTACGCGGTGGCGTACATTTTTTACTGGCATTGGACATGTCATCGGTGCTTACGCGAGAAATAAAAATGGATATTCGTGCAGGATTAAAAGCGCTGAGAATGTCGCACATCCGTTATACTTCGTTTAAAAGCCTATCAGAAAATCAATTTGAAATTACCTTAGTCGATCCCGAAAAAAATCATGCGGCGTTAGAAGTGATTACCGGACATCTGCCGCATTGGAATGGAGTGATTGCCCAACGCGATCCGAAACATTTGATTTGGACCTTTAATCAGGCGGCGAAGAAAACATTTTCTCAGCATATTCTTGAGCAGACCATGGCGATATTGCGCAACCGAGTGAATGAATTGGGGATTGCTGAAGCCATTGTGCAGCAACAAGGTGCCAATCGTATTGCAGTGGATTTGCCTGGCATTCAAGATCCATTGCGTGCAAGAAAAATTTTAGGGGGTACTTCAACGCTAGAATTTCGCATGGTGAAAGAAAGTGGACAGGGTCAAAGTTATGCCATGCGATCGGGGGGTAGCATTACGCTATCTGAGCAAGTGGTTCTCAATGGTTCTGCGATTACTAGTGCCAGTTCTGGTGTGGGGGAAGATGCGAGACCTCAAGTGGAATTATCGATTGCGGGTTCTCAGGTGGGAGAATTTTCTCGCACCACTTTGGAGAATGTCGGACATCGGATGGGAATCGTCTTTATTCACAACAAGCAACGGGTGGATGAAAATGGGCAATGGCATCATGAGCGTCAGGCGGAAGTGATTAGTGCGCCCGTTATTCAAAGTGGATTGGGTCGTCGTTTTGTGATCAATGGGATTGAAAGCCCTGAAGAGGCTCAGAATTTAGCGCTTTTATTGCGTTCAGGGGCATTGTTGGCACCGATTGCGATTGTAGAAGAGCAAACCATTGGTCCTTCATTGGGTCGCGATAATATTGCCAGAGGCTTATGGTCTTTGGTCGTGGGCCTAGGGTTGGTGATGCTTTTTATGGCACTCTACTATCAGGTGTTTGGCTTGATCGCGAATGTGGCTTTGCTGCTGAACTTGGTGTTGTTAATCGCATTGTTGTCTGTGATGGGCGCGACATTAACTTTGCCTGGCATGGCAGGAATCGTGTTGACGTTGGGGATGTCGGTAGATGCGAATGTGCTGATCTATGAGCGTATTCGTGAAGAAATGCGCAGTGGTCAAGCTGCATGGAGCAGCATTCAAGCCGGTTATGAAAAAGCATTTGCCACGATCATCGATTCGAATCTCACCACACTGATAGCCGCCATTGCGCTATTTAGTATTGGTTCCGGTGCGATCAAGGGCTTTGCGATTACGTTATGCTTTGGTCTGCTGACTTCCATGCTAACCGGTGTGGTATATACGCGCGCCATTGTTTCTGCATGTTTTGCACATCGACAAGATGCTCGTCTACCCATAGGAGTTTAGAACATGGAATTTTTTCACAAGGTCACCCATATTCCTTTTATGAAGCACAGCAAGTGGTCAGCCTGCTTTTCTATCTTATTGTTTGTGCTTTCTTTATCGATGTTGGGATATCGAGGTTTGAACTGGGGATTGGATTTTACGGGGGGGTTGGAAGTAGAAATTCAGGCGCCTAAACATCTTCACGTCAGTAATATTCGTCAACAATTATTGGCTTCGGGAGTGGATGTCTCCTCAGTGACTCCTTATGGAGGCGCGAATCATTTTCTATTGGCTTTTTCCACGAATGAACATCAGGGTCATCGTGTGGTGAGTGCTCTCAAAAAAGCGCTTCCAGAAGTGGAAGTGGTTCGAGAGGATTTTATCGGTCCTCAAGTGGGAGAAGAATTGACACGCATGGGTATTTTAGCGGTGTTGGTCTCGATTATGGGGACGATGCTTTATATTTTATATCGTTTTGAGTATCGTTTTGCGTTGAGCTCTGCTGTGGCATTGATTCATGATCCGGTAGTGATTTTAGGAGTATTTGCTTATACCCAATTAGAGTTTAATCTCATCGCGCTAGCCGCGTTATTGGCAGTATTGGGATATTCTCTCAATGACACGGTGGTGGTTTTTGATAGAGTGCGTGAAAATTTTCGTTCTCAGCGCACCTTGTCTCCTGTTGAAGTGATGGATTTGTCCATTAATCAAACCTTATCGAGAACCATCATGACCTCAGGGTTGACGTTGCTGGTCGTGTTGGCTTTACTGTTTTTGGGAGGTGAAACGTTATTTGGTTTTTCGCTAGGGTTAACCATTGGAATTATTGTGGGAACGTATTCGTCGATTTACGTGGCAGGCAGTTTGTCGATCGCATTGGGGTTATCTCGGGAAAATTTGTTGGTTGCCAAAAAGCCTCCCAGGGATAAGTTGGTAGTGTAGTCAGAAATTTGTTAGAATATATCAATAGCGTTTTGGATATTTATGGCTGAACATCAAGATATGTCTTCCAGGGAGCACACGATTTCAAAAGCAGATTTACCGCTGAGTTGCCCTCTACCCTCACAAACCCTTTGGAATGCGCATCCTAAGGTTTATTTGCCCATTGAAAAAACCGGTCAGGCCACTTGTCCTTATTGTGGTACCCAATATCGCTTAGAAACCTTAGCGCAATGAAATCATTAATCATTTCTCCTCAATGGGTAGGAGATCTCATGATGTCCAAGAGTCTATTGCAATTGCTCGATCAGAAAGGGCATCGTTTGACTGTGGTCACCCCAACGTCCTTTGTGCCCTTGGTGCGTTTATTTCCTGAGGTGGAGCATGTCATTCCGTTCTCCAATGTGAGAGGTCGTATGGGTTGGAAGTCGCGGTATCAGTTAGGACGCTTTTTAAAAGAAAAAGGATTTGAGGAAGCCTATGTTTTACCCAACAGTTGGAAATCTGCTCTCATCCCATTTTTTGCCAATATTCCTCGGCGTATTGGTTGGCGTGGGGAAATGCGATATGGATTGTTGAATGTTTGTAATACACTTGATACGAAGCGTTTTCCTAAGATGGTCGAGCGTTATGCGGCATTGGGAGACTCAACGCTTCCTGCTCCCAGACCACACTTGGAATTGAGGGCTGCAGACAAGGCAGAGTTTTTGGAAAAACATCGTGTAGGCACCCATCAGCGTATTGTGGCTATGTGTATAGGTGGTGCTTATGGGGAAACCAAGCGTTGGCCTCCTAACTATTTTGGCCGGGTGGCAAAGGGAATATTGGATAAAGGCGATTCTGTTTGGCTATTGGGTGGTAATGAAGATTTAATGTCTGCAACTTTGATACAAGAAATGACAGAAAATCGCTGCAACAATTTTGTGGGGATTACAAGCCTAGCAGAAGCTACGATATTATTGTCTATGGCGAATGTCGTGCTCACGAATGATTCTGGTTTGATGCATATTTCTGCGGCATTAGATAGGCCACTGGTTGCTATTTATGGAGCAACCTCCCCGACTTTTACGCCCCCATTAAGTGAACAGGTCATCGTCCTACAAAAAGATTTGCCTTGTGTACCCTGTTGGAAACGGCATTGTTCCTATGGGCATCTACGTTGTTTGCAAGAATTGTTTCCTCACGAAGTGTTATCTGCTGTTGAGAATGTGTTGTCGAGTGTAGAATGCGTTTAGCCATTGTTAAACTTTCTTCTCTGGGAGATATTGTGCATGCCTTTCCGGCACTTTGCGACCTTCTTTCTCATGTGCAAGCCACTGCTGTGACCTGGTTTTGTGAACCGGCCTTTTTGCCCTTGGTAGAGTCTCACCCGCTGGTGCATCAGGGGGTACCATTGGCATTACGAAAAGCAAAAAGCCATCCCAAAGAGTGGCTGAATATTCATCGTCAATTGCGTGCGTATCAATTTGATGTGGCGATCGATGCTCAGGGTTTATTAAAGAGTGCCTGTGTGACACGATTATTGTCTGCATCACGTCGCATTGGTTTTGACAAAAACAGCGCGAGAGAGCCAGCAAGTGCATGGTATTATCATCAAGGTGTTTTTGTCAAAAAGCAGCAACATGCGATTTTGCGTTTAAAGCAATTATTTGCTGGGGCATTTGATTATCCTTTCACACAAACACTGAATTATGGCTTGCCCATCCAAGCACAAACCGGCAATCGATGGTTATTGTTGCATGGCACGACTTGGCCCACAAAACACTGGCCAGAGGAACATTGGGAGACATTGATTAAAGGGCTATTGAATTCCAGTGAATGTGATATTGATATATTGTATGGCAATGCCGTTGAAAAAAAACGGGCCGAACGTTTCGGTGCGCTCGCGACTAGAGTTCATGTGCATGGAGGCTTATCCATCCCTGAATTATTCCCACTGATTCAGTCTGCGCGTGCAGTGATCGGAGTCGATACGGGTTTGCTGCATTTGGCTGCGGCCATGGATGTGCCTGTGGTGGGTTTATATGGTCCGACAGATACGCAGCTAACGGGTGTATTGTCAAAAAAAGCTTTTGAATTTTCCAGACAGCGACCTTGCGCGCCTTGCTTATCGCGCCGCTGCCCCATTATGCCTCTGCCTTCTGAGCAGGCGCCACAATGCATGTCGGTGATTACTCCGGCTAGGGTGTTGGAGCATGTGACCTCGCAGCCTGTCACCCCCGCGCGCGCTGTCACCCCCGCGCGCGCTGTCACCCCCGCGCGCGCTGTCACCCCCGCGAAAGCGGGGGTCAAAGATTTCACCGTTCCCTAAACGCATTATTCTTCGTTTTGAGCAATGGTTTGAGCAGGTAATCCAGGATAGATTTTTCTCCAGTGATGATGTGTACCGTCACAGTCATCCCCGTCATGAGAGGTAGTTTTTTACCTTGGTGCTCCAGGTGGTTTTTATCGGTGCGAATGAGTACTTGATAATAGGTATTGCCTTCTTCATCAGTGAGGGTGTCTGCACTGATGTGTTCTATTTTTCCGGTGAGTCCTCCATAAATCGAAAAATCATAGGCGCTGATTTTTATTTTTACTTCTTGCTCTGGGTGGATAAATCCCACATCATGAGGTTGGATTTTTGCTTCAACAAGTAAGGTATCTTCTAGGGGAACAATTTCCATAATGTCTGCACCAGGTTTTAAGACTTCTCCAGGAGTGTTGATGTAAATCTTTTTCACGGTACCCAATACGGGCGAACGGACTTCTGTGCGGTTGACGCGATCTACATCAGCAACCGAAGATTCTTTTAGGGCTTGTAATTCGACTTGATTTTTATTCAAGTCTGTTTTTGCCTCTTCAACAAAGTTGTCGCGTTTGTATTGGATCTCTCCGGCCATTTCATTCACTTGGCGCTCTAAGCGCAATACTTCTACTTGAGAAACGATCCCTTCTTGTACCAAAGGAGCAGTGATCGATAATTCATGCTTGGCCAACTGGTAGTTTTTTTCTAGGGTGGCTAGCGCTTCTTTCATCGATTGTTGTCGAGATTTAAATAAACTATTTTCTCGTTCAGTCAATGCTTCCGGGAGATCTTTGGGAAAATTGATCTCCTCTGCACCGTTTGCTTCTGCGGTTAATCTAGCAATTTTTGCTGCTAGTCCATTCATTTTGGCTCTACTTTCTTTAAGGCTAGATAGAAAATGGGTATTGTCCAATTGCGCAATGATTTGGTGTGGTTTGATCCTCTGCCCTTCTCGAACTAAGATTTTTTGAATAATCCCTCCTTCCAAACTTTGGATTTTTTTTACATGGGAAGATGGTACAATTTTTCCTAACCCACTCGTCATTTCATCTACTTTGGCGAAATAAGCCCAGGTAAAAAATGTCATGATCAAGGCGATAATGATGTACAAAAATGCACTGGCAAAAGGTGTTTTTTTTTCAATGAAGGCGGCCTGAATGTCATCGGCAAAATTGAGGGTGTCTTTATCCATTGACATACTTAATCTCTTTTTACTTGAATTTTATTTTGAGTCAATGCAGAAAGTACTTTTTGTTTTTCACCATCTGCGACGATTCGCCCTTGGTCTAGAATAATAATCCGGTCGACTAATTGTAGCATCGATTGTTTGTGGGTAATGAGTAGCAAGGTTTTATCTTGGTAATATGCTTGGAGGGCTTCGATAAACGCTTTTTCGGAGGAGCTGTCCATAGCGCTGGTGGGTTCATCCATCAGTAATATTTTGGAATTTTGAATCAGTGCCCGGGCAATCGCAATGGCTTGTCGTTGACCTCCAGAAATGCATTCTCCCCGTTCTCCGGTGGGCATATCATATCCTGCTGGGTGCGTTTTGACAAAAGATTCTACACCAGAAATTTGCGCGGCTTGAATGAGTGCTTGATCATCGGCCCAAGGAGATGCAACAGTGATATTCTCTCTCACTGTTCCATAAAATAGTGAAGGCTCTTGTGCCACATAACTGATAATGCGACGAAGATGTGTAGGATCCAACTGATGAATGTCGGTACTATCCAGGGTAATTTGTCCTTCACAAGGCGGGTAAAGTCCTAAAATAAGCTTGTGCAAGGTGCTTTTCCCCGATCCCATTCTTCCAAGAATAGCGACCTTTTCTCCAGGAGTGATTTGAAGATTGACGCTATGGAGTACACTGTTTTTTTGATTGGGATAGTTGAAGCTGACTTGGCGGAATTGAATGTCTCCTTGCAATCCTTCGCGGTTTAAGTATGATCGGCCTACCTCTCTTTCTACAGGCATATTCATGATTTGATTAAGCGCTTCAAGTCCCAATTTAGATTGTTGAAATCTGCTGATGATGTTGGTGACTTGTGCCAGGGGCGCTAGAACCCTGTTACTGAGAATGCTACAAGCAATGAGTCCCCCCATGCTCAATTGTTCATCCTGAATCAGATATACACCGTAAATGACGATCCCTACGCCAACCATTTGAATGCAATACGTGGTGCCATTGACGATCAAAGAAGAAAATCGACGTGCATGAAGTTGTTGTTTGGCAATGGTGGAGGTGAATTGTTCCCAACGGCGTTGTAAATGTCCTTGAGAATTGGTGGTTTTTACCAATTCTAATTGTGAAATCGACTCGACCAACATCGCATGTTTTTGCATGCTCCGAAAATAAGCGGATTCATTGGCTTTGCGCATGGGGGCCTCAAGTAGAAAAGCCATGACCAGAATAATCGGAATTGCAATCAGAGGAATGATAATGATCTTTCCGGCAATATAATACATCACGCCTAAAAAAATAAACACGAAGGGTAAATCCACCAAAACTGTAATGGTGGCATTGGTGAAGAAATCTCTGAGTGCTTCGTATCCACCGAGTTGATTGATGAAACTGCCGATGGATTGGGGTTTACAGGCCATGCGAAGCCCCATGACTTGTTGAAAGATATGGCTCGAGAGAATCAAGTCTGATTTTTTTCCGCTGATATCTACCAAATAACTCCTTAATTCTTTAAGGAGCAGATCGAATAAATAGACAAAGAAAATCCCGAACGAAAAGGCCCAAAGGGTTTCAATGGCATTGTTGGGTACGACTCTATCATAAACATTCATCACGAATAATGGAGAAGTCAGTGCAAAAAGATTCACAATCAAGGTGGCAATTAAAATTTGAAAATAATTGTGTTTGTAGTTTAGTACCGTATCCCAAAACCAAGATTTTGGTTTTTTCCTTAAGTATTGTTGAGTATGTTTGTTGTATTCCAACTTCGGTTTAACATAAATGCAGTAACCGGTATATTGGGATTCGAGCTGCTCTAAAGGAATGTCTACACGGGAGTGATCGACTTCGGGGAGGATTACCTCTGCTCTATTGTCTTTGATACTCAGCAAGACCAGTGCGCGATCATTTTCGAGTAAAACCACAGCGGGCAGCACCAATTCGCTAATTTCACGAAGCTTATTGACTTTAACAATATTGGCTTTTAAATTGGCTCTCTCTGCTGCTCGATAAAAAATTGAAGGAGCGAGTTTGTGATCCATCAGTGGCAAATCAGCACTTAAACTTTCTGCTGAAATAGGCCTTTCGAATAAATGAGTGAGTGCGACCAAACACCCCAGCAGGGGATCGATGTGTTTCTTTTCTGTTTGATCATCCATGCCACAACCTGCTATGCGCCCAATGCCATGTGACCCATGGCAATTTTTAATTCATAAACACTGAGAATCAAGTCAAAATGACTGTTGGTCAATTCATTTTTGGCTTGGAACCATTCTCTTTCACCATCGAGCAAGTTGAGTAGAGAGCGTTTGCCCAAAGTAAATTGTTTTCGATAGGCAACCGCCACTTCTTTGGCAGTTTTTTCTCTTTTCTGTAATTCTCTAAAACGCTTCTTGGCAAATACGAATGTGTGGAATGCATTGCTTACCTTCTGTATGGTTTCTCGTCTGACGGTTTCGAAGCGCATTTTCTGCTCTGTAGCAACAGAAGTCGCCGTTTGCCAAACGGCTTGATCGCGGCCGCCATGATAAACATTCCATCGCAACATTAGCATGCCTTGCATATCAATATTAGGCCCTGCGGTGCCATCCAAGTTTCCATTTCGATTTCCAGACAAGTCTAATTCCAGTGTAGGCCAAAAACCTCGTGCTTGAGAAGCCATTTTCTCTTGTTTTGCAGAAAGATACTCAAAATAGTGCTTTTTGAGAATGGGGCTTTCTAGCATGGCCGTCTGAATGGCTTGTTCTAATGAAGCAGGCAAGTGCGCCGTAGAAGGCATATGCAGAGCAGGTAGGTTTCCTGGCAATCTTCCGTGAGCGCGTCGAAACGCTGAAATGCTATTGGCTCGTAGCTCATTGACTTCAAGGAGTACGGATTCTGCTGCAGAGAGTCGACTTTCTGCCAATTCAACATCGGATTTATCCCCTGCCCCGCGTTGATATTTTCGAGAAATTTTTCTCAAGGTGTTTTTATGCAAATCTACATTTTCGCTAGCCAGTTTGACGAGTTTTTTAGATCTTAATACATTGAGATAGGTTTCGAGGCTTTGTGCTGTGGTGATTTGCTTTTGTTCTAGGTAAGCAAAATATGCAGCTTTGTATTGGCGTTCTTTGGCATCCAGTTCATAGGGCAAGCTTAAATCAAACAGCGGCTGTTTAATTTCAATACGCCGTTCAGTGCGCCCCAGGGTTTCGTAAGTAGAACGACTGGGCGTGCGTGTGCGCTCTCTCCCATGCCCATAAGTGATATCAACGCTGGGCAAAAAAGCACTTTGCGCTTCTTTAATCGCCGCATGAGCGGCTTGTTGTTGGGCTAGGCTGGCAAGTACTTCTGGGTGATGATTCAGGGCTTGTTCCACCATGTTTGAGAGTGCATCGGGAAAAGCTTGGGGCAGCAAGCAAAGACCCAGTAGTAATGTTTTTGTAACTGTATTAACCATATTGGAAGATGTAGCATTGCCTATAGAACTATATGCAAATTATATACTATTCTGTCACCCCTGCGAAAGCCAACATTGTCAGCCCCGCGAAAGCGGGGGCCTACACCAAAGAAGATTCCTGTTTTCGCAGAAGCGATTACTTTTTGTTAAACTTGTACTCAGGGGGAGGTACGAAATGCGGATGCTTATCAGTGGTGCCACGGGTACGATAGGGCAATGTTTGATGAACCATTGGAAACTGCACCATGATTGTGCAGTGTTGACGACGCGACCTGGGCGCGCATCTAAAATTTGGCCATCAGGTGTGGAGATTTTTCATTCCCCAGCAGAATTGATTCAAGCAGATCCTTTTGATGCAGTGATTAATTTTTCAGGAGCAGACATTGCTGGTCGTCGATGGACCCAGGGTTATCGTCAAGAGCTGTGGGCTTCAAGAGTCGATTATACCAAGCGTTTGGTGGAAGTATTTTCTTCGCAGAGGATTCCACGATTATGGATAAATGCTTCTGCGATTGGCTTTTATGGAGAGGGTGGAGAATCTTGGTTACAGGAAGATTCTCCTGTTGGGAAGGGATTTGCGAGTCAGTTGTGTGAAGCCTGGGAGCACACCGTAGCACTGGATACCAGAGTGGTGTATTTGCGTCTAGCCCCAGTGCTCTCTGTTAGAGGAAGCATATTGGGGCGTTTGAAATGGCCTTATCGATGTGGTTTGGGAGGTCCCTTGGGAGATGGGCAGCAGTGGTTTTCTTGGATACATTGGCAAGATGTACTCTCTCTAATGGATAGGATCTTAGAGAGCAATATCTCTGGTCCAGTCAATGCGGTTGCCCCATCTCCAGTGCGTCAATG
This sequence comes from uncultured Gammaproteobacteria bacterium, assembly GCA_964350565.1. Lineage (GTDB taxonomy): Bacteria > Pseudomonadota > Gammaproteobacteria > CAYGKN01 > CAYGKN01 > CAYGKN01. Next base: position 21,052 of record CAYGKN010000009.1, on the reverse strand, counting down.
TGAATTTGCAAAAACTTTTGCGGGGCTTCTACATCGCCCTGCTAAGCTTTTCATGCCTAAATCATTAGTGCGTCTACTATTCGGACAAATGGGTGAGGAATTGTTGTTGTCTAGTCAGAGAGTACGTAGTCAATTTCTAGATGAATTTCCATTTCAATATCCAGACTTAGAAAGTGCATTGTCATCGGTTGTGCGAGTTTGGAGTGATTCATCGTCGAAAATAACTTGACCTATGCGCCTCTATCTATATGATAGATAACTATGCAAAGTATGCATAGAGGCGCATAGAGATGGACATTTGGTATTATGCAAGAATGTCGATGTGCCAATGGTTTGTTGA
>CAYGKN010000009.1:0-20612 GCA_964350565.1 uncultured Gammaproteobacteria bacterium | reverse complement strand
TGGCATGGGTAGAGAAATCCCCATGAGAGAAGGTGTGTGACCACCGGCAGTGGACATCATCCACCCAGAAAGAGGCATGGCGAACATTCCGAGGTACAACAAGCCATGCACACTGTGCTCAGCAATCCGCTCCCAGAGTATGCGTGAACCTTCAGGTTTGGGTTGAGAAAGTGTCCAGGCCAATCGGACAATGGCCAATGCTAGTATGGTCAGGCCCGTGAGTTTGTGGATATCGTAGACATTAAATTTTAAAGGCTTGGGCAGGGTTCCCATGATAAATCCGACAATGAGTAATCCAATGATCCCCATGGACATCACCCAATGTAGAGTCTTGCTGACACTGCCGTAAGATTGTTTGGTGTTGGTGTACATCTCTCTCTCCTTAAAAAACACCATCTTAACTGAATGTGTCCGAAAAATAAACTTTGATCTGGGGGTGTTTGCTAAAATTTATTCATGAAACCATCATTGGTACATTCTTTGCATAGCAATCACCATCAGGATGAGACGAATGCGATGCAAGTGGTATTATTGGCAGGTGGATTGGGGACACGTTTAGCGGAAAAAACGCAATCGTTGCCAAAACCCATGGTGACCATTGGAGATAAGCCATTGCTGTGGCACTTGATGAAATTCTACAGTCACTTTGGTTTTCGAAAATTTGTGTTTGCCTTGGGCTATAAAAATGAGGTGATCAAATCTTATTTTTCTGATCCCAAACATTGGGCAGACTCCATGCGCATGGTGGGCGTGGATGGCGCATTAGAAACTTATTTTGAAGATTTACCGCCCTGGGAGATACACTTACAAGATACCGGTCCTTTTACTGAGACGGGTGGAAGATTAAAGCGTTTATCTCATATATTAAAAACCCCTTTTTTATTGACTTATGGAGATGGGCTTTCCAATGTGGATATTCATGCTTTGCTGCGTTATCACCAAGAGCATGGAAAAAAAGTGACTTTGAGTGCGGTTAAGCCACCTATGCGGTTTGGGCATTTGGATATTGAACGGGGATTGGTGAAACGCTTTCAAGAAAAAGATGGTGCTCCCACGCATTGGATCAATGGCGGATTTATGGTGGTGGAGCCAGAGGTTTTGTCTCGTATTCCGGGTGATGATACTTCATTTGAAAAAGAGATTTTGCCTCAATTGGCTAACGACAATGAATTGGCCGCATTTATGCACGAGGGTTTTTGGCAATGCATGGATACCTTACATGAGCAGAAAATCCTAGAGCAGTATTGGAAATCAGGCTATGCGCCTTGGCAGGTGTGGACATGAATTTTTGGCTAGATAAACGAGTATTTATCACGGGAGCGAGTGGATTTTTAGGTGGCTGGCTCACAGAAGCCTTGATAGCTATGGGTGCCGAAGTGGTGGTGTTATTAAGAGATAGACCGCGTGGTTCTCGGTTATTTGAACAGTCGATGTATTCGCAACTACATGCAGTCTCTGGAGATTTATCAGACAGTGATGGCTTGGAGAGAATATTGGCAGAATATGAGATAGAGTGTGTGTTTCATTTGGCAGCCCAAGCCATTGTGCCGATTGCCAATCGCAATCCTCTATCTACGTGGGAAAGCAATGTAGGAGGAACATGGCGGTTGCTCGAATCCATTCGTCGTGTGCAGAGTGTACAAGCAATATTGGTGGCATCTTCTGACAAAGCCTATGGAGAGCAAGAGGGTGACTACTACGAAGATATGCCCTTGAATGCTACGTTCCCTTATGATGTCAGTAAGGCTTGTGCAGATATGATTGCTATGAGTTATGCAAAATCTTTTGATTTGCCCATCGCCATTACGCGTTGTGGGAATTTATTTGGAGGGGGCGATTTGAATTGGAGTCGCCTGATTCCCGGAACGCTTCGCTCCCTCTGTCGAGGCCGTGCACCAGTGATCCGTTCTAATGGTCATCCCACGAGAGATTATTTATATGTTCAAGATGCTGTCTCAGCCTATCTCAATTTAGCGCAGCGTTTATGGGCATATCCAGCAGAGTTTTCTGCTCAAGCATTTAATTTTTCCGGTCAGATACCACTGCGTGTGGATGAGGTGGTACATCTATTGATGTCGAAGTTTGACGCGGTCCATCTCCCGATTAAGCATTCAATCTATCATGGTGAAATTGAGCATCAAGTGTTGAACCTCAAAAAATCTCAACAGCAATTACACTGGAGTCCCAGTACAAATTTTGAAGAAGCCATTGAATCGACCATTCAATGGTATCAAGCATTTTTTTCGGAGGAGGGGCATGCAAACTTGTCGAGGTTGCAATCATTATCCGCTGTCGCCGATCATTGATTTAGGCTTAATGCCATTGGCGAATGATTTTAATGATGGGGAAACATGTTCTCGTTATCCATTGGCGGTAGAATTGTGCTCTGCGTGTGGATTAGCACAACTTTCCCATGTGTGTGCCCCTGAAGCGTTATTTTCAAAGTATTGTTATCAGTCTTCTTGTGCCAGCACGATGCTCAAGTCTGCAAGTGATTTAGTGTCTAGAGTAAAAGGCACATTAACGAAAAAGGATTTGGTGGTTGAGATCGCCAGCAATGATGGTTATCTGTTAAAGTATTATTTAGAAACGCCCGCAAAGGTGCTAGGCATTGAGCCGGCGAGCAATATTGCAGAGATCTCATTGACACAAGGGATAGAGACATGGGTGGCATTTTTTAATGAAGCATTGGCCAGAGAAATTGTAGGAGTAAAAGGTCAGGCTTGCGTGATTCATGCCAACAATGTATTGGCACATATTCCAGACATTCACGGTGCGCTTTCGGGTTGTGCTTTATTGCTCTCTCGGCAAGGGCAATTGATCATCGAAGTGCCTTATTTAATAGACTTTATAGAAGGATTACAGTTCGACACCATTTATCATGAGCATGTGTTTTATTTCTCTTTAGAAGCCTTGGATCATTTATTTGCTGCTCATGATTTAGAAGTGTTTGATGTCGAGCATCTCTCTTTGCATGGAGGTAGCTTGCGGTTATTTGTCGGGCATCGCCATGAACGTGTGATCAGTGATGCTGTTGTTGCCTTGAGAGAAAAAGAGAAAATCTTTGATTTAAGAAATTTACAGCATTATGAAATCTTCAATCAAAAAATAGAATTACTAAAAAGTACGTTAATAGAGAAAATCAGAGAGGAACATTCCAAAGGTCGACGCGTAGCGGCTTATGGGGCAAGTGCAAAGGGCACCATTTTGTTAAATGCCTTAAGGATTGGTTGTGAAGAGTTGCGTTTTATTGTGGATAAAAATCCTTTAAAAATTGGAAAGTATGCGCCAGGAACAGGATTGCCCATCTATGCGCCAGAAAAATTATTGTCTGAATCCATTGATGTGGGTTTGTTGTTGGCCTGGAATTTCAAAGAAGAAATCGCCAAAGAGCAGTCGGTTTTTCTTTCACGTGGAGGTTGTTTTTTGCTTCCCCAGCTGTCGTTGAAAAAATACCCATGAAAAGAGAGTCTTTGCCACTATTGGGGGCGTATCTGATTTCCTCTGTACCGCATACCGATCAACGAGGGCAATTCACTCGATTATTTTGCCAGTCGCAATTTAGCGAGTGGGGATTGGTGGATACACTGTCTCAAATTAGTTTGGTCACCAATACACATCGACATCAGATTCGAGGGTTGCATTATCAACAAGCTCCTTTTTCTGAAGTGAAATTGGTGCGTTGTCTCAAAGGCGCTATCTATGATGTCATTTTGGATTTGCGAGAAGATTCTAACACCTATATGCAATGGTGTGGTGTGAGACTCTCAGAAGCACATCCCATGGCCGTGTATATTCCCAAAGGTTTTGCCCATGGCTATCAGACGCTCAGTGAGTATAGTGAAATCTTATATATGATGGATGTGCCTTATCACCCAGAGGCCGCTCGCAGTGTGGATCCGAGCATGCTTGGGTGTTTTGATTAAGTGCTAAGCTTCAGGTTATACTGCTCCTTTTGATGGGGGTTTATGATGTCCGCTATAAAATCTTTGCCTAAAGCCGAATTGCATGTGCATTTAGAAGGTTCAGTATCTCCAGCTTTGGCTAGGAAATTGGCTAAACGTCATCAATTATCTTTTCCAGAACAAGAGTTATTAAAAGACGAGCATACCTATGCCTGGAAAGATTTTTTGGATTTTTTAAAAGTCTATGATGTGGTGAGTGCATTCATCCGCACGCCAGAAGATTATCACGATGTGGTGTATGATTATTTGATGCAGAGTGCACAAGCAGGTGTGATTTACACTGAGTTGATGCCCTCCCCTGATCATGCGCGCTTAGCGGGAATGTCTTATCAGAATATGTTAGAAGGCATTGTGGAGGCGATGGAAAAAGCTCGAGCAGCGTTTAACATTGAGTCTAGAATTTATATCAGCGGGGTGCGTCATTTTGGTGCGAAGGCTTGCGAAGAAGTGGCGATGTTGCCGGCTAAATATCCACATCCTTGGGTGACGGGTTTTGGTTTGGGGGGAGATGAAGCCGGCTTCCCGCCCGCACAGTTTGCGCGTGCGTATGAAATTGCCCAAAAAGAATCGGGTTTATCTTGTACCGTTCATGCCGGTGAAATGGCTGGTCCAGAGAGTGTATGGGAGGCCATTCGGCATTTACCCATCACGCGTATTGGCCATGGGGTGAGAAGTATTGAAGATCCTCAATTGATCGCAGAATTGAAAGAGCGCAATATTGCTTTGGAAGTTTGCCCCACGAGTAATGTCGTATTATCTGTATATCCCAATTATCAGGAGCACCCGTTATTGGCATTGCGTGAGGCGGGATTATCCTTGAGCTTGAATTCTGATGATCCACCCTACTTTGGGACGACCATTGATCAGGAGTATGAGGTTGCAGCGACACAGTTTGGGTTGAGTGAGTCGGATTTAAAAGACATCACTCGCCAAGCGCTACAAGCGGCATTTGTCGATGAACCTACACGGGCTGCTTTATTATCACGATTAGCTGAGTAGCCATTTTGCAGGGACTTCGATTTCCACACCAAGTGGGAGGTGATCGGAGTATGGCAATTGAAACACATGGACATGGACAACGTGTAAGTGTTTGCTCAGTAGCATGTAATCTAGGCTGCGATTAGGTGACCAGCTGGGGAAGGTGTTGAGTGTCGAGACGATTTTCAAGGGAAGCTCTTGAAGCAGTATACTGTTTTCTAATGCTGCAATATCACAATTAAAATCTCCCATAATGATGACATGTTCTTTTTGAGCGAGTTGGGCCAAATAGGCAAATTGTTTTTCTCGAGAATGCTTTCCTAAAGAAAGATGGACCATAATAAAGTTTAAGGATTCTTCCTGGCCATAGACCACTTCCATCGCCCCCCGGCCTCGAATATGACCGGGCAATGGATGATTGCGCACCATAGAGGGTCTAATCCGACTTAACCAGCCATTGCTATGTTGAGCGAAGTAACCAAAGTTGCGGTTGCGCTGAGTTTTCCAATAAGGAAAATCGGCATAGGTGGATAAAAAATCGACTTGGTTAATGAATTGACTTCTAAAACTTCCACTGTCCACTTCTTGGAGTGCAATGATATCAAAATCTTTTAAGAGTTCTCCAATGTTTTTCAAGTTGGTTAAGCGCTCTTCACAAGGGAATAGGTGTCTCCAACTCCCAGCGATATAAGAATACCAACCATCGGCAGGCAAACTGGTTTGAATATTGTAGCTGAGTAGCCGCAATCGCGTCAGGGGGCCAGAATTATTTGCGTGGCTTTCCATGGTGTGCTAGCTCGATGAGATAATTGAGTGTAGTGATAAAATCTTCTGGGGTTTTGACCATCGAGGGTGAAGTTTGATATTGCTTTTGGACGATGAAGGTGGGGATTTGATAAATGCGATAAGTTTTTGTTAATGATTTCCCTTGTTGGTATTCGGCATCTAAGCTTGGAGATTGAGAATAGGCGCTTTTCAAAACTTTGGCAGAAATATTGGCTTTCTCAAAGTAGGGGATTAAATCTGCAGCGCTGTTAAATGCTTTTCCTGATTGTGCGGCTTTAAATAGCAATGGGGTGAGGGTGTCTTCAACTCCTAATGCGTGAGCAACATAGTAGGCTTTTGAAAGCACCTGCCATTGAGGATGGAATTCCACAGGAATGCGAGAGAAGTTTACAGAAGTTGGCAAGCTTTTTTGCCATTTTTCAATAAAGGGTTCTAGGTGTGCACACGCAGGACATCCATAATTAAAAAATTCCACTATTTCTACGGTGCCAGAGGGGCCGCCAGAAGCGCCAATGAGTTGGTACTCCTTCCCTGCTTCAGGGGTAAATGCCAAAGCCAGCTGCCCTGCTAATAATAAGCATAACCATCGATACATATGAAATCCTCTCTGATAATCGTATTGTACAAAAGGGGAAGATAACAGTGCAAGCTCTTTGTCATTCCCGGGAACGCGGGGAATCTTCTTCGAGCAGGTAAGCCCCCCACTGCAAGTTATATACTGACCACTTTTTTAATGGGGTTTACGCCATTTCGCAAAGAAGAATCCATCACTCTCTCCTGGTAGAATTTGCCAGCCGACAGGACGTTGTTGGCCCAGAGGCAATGAAATCGGCTCTGGTAGGGCCTGAGGATGGACTTTGAGCCATGTATCCATGAGAGTTTCATTCTCTGCTTTAAAGAGAGAGCAAGTGACATAGAGAAAGATTCCACCTGGTTTTAACAGTGGCCAAAGCGCATTGATGAGATGGGTTTGCTGTTGTTGTAATGGGGGGATGTCTGTGGGTTGTTTGAGCCACTTGCCTTCTGGGTGTCTGCGCAAGACTCCACTGCCACTACAAGGGGCATCGAGTAAGATGCGATCGAAGTGTTGGCCATCCCACCACGCTTGTGTGTCGCTGGCATCTGCACATTGAATACGGACGTCATGATGGGATAAGGTATTTTCAAGCAGCGGGAGGCGCGTGGGATCGATCTCTAGAGCCGTGAGTTGAATCTTTGCTAGGGATAACAGGTGTGCGCTTTTGCCTCCAGGGGAGGCGCAGGCATCCAGTACCCGCATGCCATCTTGCACCCCGAGTAATGGTGCAGCGCATTGTGCGCCAATGTCTTGTACCATGCAATGCTGATGAAACAAAGGAGTGATCGTCGATAACTTAGTGTCATGCGGTATCCTAATGGCATTGGGCAGATTAGGTAGAGGTACGGCATCCACCCCTTTCTCTTGCAGGATTTGGATAAGCGTGTCTCTATCAGTGATGCTTCGAAGATAGAAGGGGGGATGTGCATTGTTGGCGAGCAATATAGTGTAGGCTTCATCGGGCCAATCCTGTTGTATGGTCTCGAATAACCATTCTGGATGAGAGACTCTTGCTGCGGGAGAAAGCTTAGCGCGCAGGGCATCACGCTCTCTCAAAAAACGACGCAAAATGGCATTGACTAAACCTTTTGCCCAAGGTTTTCCAAGGGCACACGTGGCTTCTACTGCTAGATGTACAGAAGTATGTACAGAGGTGCCTAGGTGTTCACAATCAGTCATACCGATGAGTAAGAGTGCATATACGTCGCTATCTTTCCCCCCAAAAGGTTTTTTAAGTAGCATCTCAACAATGCTTTGGAGCATGTTGTAGTGTCGCATCGCACTAAACACCAGCGCTTTGACCTGCGGGTAATGTGTGGCATGAAATTTTTCTCCAAAGCGAAAGGCTTCATGGGCATTGCAGCGTTTTTGTTGCCAGTACGCTAAAATTTTTGCGGCGATGGCGCGATTGTCTTTTATTGGAAGCATAAATGTTTTCTGAATAAGGAGTGGTTGGCGGCTTGTTTGGCATCAATGATGTTTTTTCCTGGCATTTGGATTTTTTCTAGTATCAAGGCATGCTCTCCACAAGCAATGATAATGCCTTGTTTAGGATGGCATGCAAGAATTTCACCCGGGGTGCCGGAATGTTCAGGATCAAGTCTAGCGTGATAAATGCGAATGGGTGTTTCACCGAGCATGCTCCATGCCACGGGCGCAGGATTGAGTGCATGAATTTTTCTTAGATTCTCGATGGCGGTTGCTTGCCAATCGATTCTGGCAAAGACTTTTGAGATTTTAGGTGCATAAGTCATGCCTTCTTCGGATTGAGGGATGAATTTCGCCGTTCGTTCAAACACAGAAGGTAGCGTGTCTATTAACGTTGTTGCACCGAGATGGGCCAGTCTGTCAGACAATTCAGCAGCAGTGGTGGTTGTAGAGATAGGCGCTTCTTGTTGTGCGAACCAAGGACCGGTATCAAGGCCTTCATCCATTTGCATCAGTGAAATCCCGGTGTGTGAATCACCGGATAAAATGGCATAAGGAATAGGTGCTGCACCACGCCATCTGGGTAAAAGAGAGGCGTGAATATTGATACATCCATAGGTTGGGATGGAGAGTACATGAGCAGGGATAATCAGCCCATAAGCGACTACCACCATGAGTTCTGCATTCAGGATTTTTAATTGAGATACGATGGTGTCTGATTTTAAGGTTTTGGGTTGCAATATGGGAATGTCATGTTTTTTTGCGAGTGCTTTTATTGGAGATTCACTCAGCTTTTTTCCTCGACCTTTGGGTTTATCTGGCTGTGTGAGTACTGAAACAATGGAATATCCTGCATGGATTAATGCCTCTAAGGTAGGCCTTGAAAATTCAGGAGTGCCTGCAAAAATGATTTTTCGCATACGAATTCACTAAAAAAATTAAATTTTAAGAGAAATTTTGAAAAAAAACCATGAAAACATTTTTTTTTTGCTAAAATTCTTGTTAGGATTTAATTTCTGGTACACCAAGGAGTATTTGATATGCCAAAAGTTGCTAAAAAAGCAAAAACCACTGCTCGAGGAAAAAAAACCACTCGAGCGTCCGCAAAAGCCAAGACCACTCGTGTAGTGAAAGTTTCACCAGCCAGCAATGCTTTAGCATTGGTTAGCCAATTGCAAAAAGAAGCTGTGCTGATTCAGAAGAAAATCAGCGATACGCTAAAAAAAGCGGTTGCTGCTGAAAAGAAACGTTTAGCTAGCGTAGTAAAAAAAAGCAAAGCCCAAGAAAAAGCTTTGCAGAAAAATGCCAAAGCCATTGTGTCGGCTTCTAAGAAAAAAGCCACCACAGTGCGTGATCGGCAGATCGCTAAGCTAGAAAAAGCAAAAGTAAAGCTTTTGCAAGCACAAGTCGCATTAAACAAAGATGTGGCTGCGGTTGAAAAAGATGTTCAACGTTTGTTGACAGTTTCTGGTCAAGCAAAGAAAACAGTTAAATCCACGTCAAGCACGGCTGTAAAAGGAAAAAGAACCACGGCTTCTAAAGCAACTCATGGAAAAACCACGAGAAGAAGTACTTCACCTCAAGCAGAATTGGCATTGAGTGAATAAATGCTAACGATCTCCTGGCTGTTGCTTAGTCAGGAGATCTTTTTTTAGATATGAAAAAAATATACCCACTCATCCTATTATTAATGCTTTCCGCTTGTGGCCAGGCGGGTCCATTGACTCTTCCTCAATCGGTATTCCCTGATGCAATCTTATCTTGCTTATAAAGACGGTCAGCTGTGTTTTGATGGTTATCCATTGATTGAGGTAGCCAAAGAATTTTCCACCCCCTGCTATGTCTACTCAAAAACCGCATTATTGGCGGGTTATGAGGCTTTTGTTCCTCCCCCAAACGTGCCCTTTGATTGGAAGATTTGTTATGCGGTAAAAGCCAATTATAATGTATCGTTGTTAAAGTTATTGGTTGAGAGAGGGGCAAATTTTGATATTGTCTCTGGCGGCGAATTATATGCCGTATTGGCGGCAGGAGGCGTGGGAGAGCGAGTGATTTTTTCCGGGGTGAATAAATCTCCTAAAGAGATTACGGAAGCTTTGGATGCAGGTGTTGCCAGTATCCATATCGAATCCATGGCTGAACTGGCTTTGGTGAATGAAATTGCTGGCGATAAAGGCGTGATTGCCCCCATCAGTTTCCGTGTGAATCCGGATGTGAATGCTCAATCGCATCCTTATATCACAACGGGATTAAAAGAAAATAAATTTGGAATCCCCAGTGAGTATGTGATGAAAGCCTATCAAGAGGCCATGCAATGTCCCCATGTGCACGTGCATGGCATTGCCTGTCATATTGGCTCTCAGTTAACAACGCTCTCCCCATTTTTAGAAGCGCTAGATAAGGTATTGGAATGGGTGGATCAATTAAAAAAAGCATTGGGTTTATCGCTCACTCAGATTGATTTAGGAGGAGGTTTAGGGATTGCGTATCAAGATGAGCAGCCCCCTACTCCACAAGCTTACTGGGAAGCCATTATTCCAAAACTCTCTTGCTATCCGGGGATCACTGTATTGATGGAGCCCGGTCGGGCGTTGATAGGTCCCGCAGGAGTGTTACTCACTCAGGTGAATTTTTTAAAAGAGACGCCTCACAAACATTTTGCCATGGTGGATGCTGGTATGAATGACTTCCTGCGTCCGGCACTCTATGGCGGCGTGCATCGCATCACACCTCTACGGGAGCATTCAACTGCTCCGAAGAAACTGTATGATGTCGTAGGCCCGGTGTGTGAGAGTGCAGATTTTATGGGAAAATCACGCGAACTCGCACTCGAGAAAAACGATTACCTGGCCATCGAAGATGTCGGTGCCTATGGGTTTGTCATGAGCTCAAACTACAATGCCAGACCCAGAGCAGCGGAAGTGCTAATTTTGCATGGCAGGGTAAAAGTTATCCGCGAGGCTGAGGGATGCTTCCTTCAATGTAAGTCCGAGGTTGTGGAGCAGGTAATTTCCCATTTGAGGGATACCGGCTGCTAAGATCAGGGCTGTCTCATTAAAATTCTCGCATCGGTTTTCTCTCCCTTTGTCATTCCCGCGAAGGCGGGAATCTCCTTTGTTCAGGTAGCCCCCCGCTTTGCGCGGAGTTGACAAGGGCGCGCGGGGGTGAAAAGGTGTGCCCAGGCACTCCAGTTCCCTCAATTCGGTAGCCCAAATCGTCGTTGGCTGAATCGATACAAGGGTCTCCACAAAAAATGGTTGATGACTAAGACATATATGCACATCACCACGATCCCCAAAGCGCAAGCGCTGAAATTTCCTGCTTGGGTGTTTGCAGTAATGTAGGCCCCCAATCCATGTGCTTGTAGTGTAGTGTGACCCCAGCGTAAGTATTCGGCCAGAATACTGGCATTCCAAGCGCCACCGGCAGCAGTGATTAATCCTGTGAGGTAGTAGGGGAAGATCATCGGTAAGATGAGTCGTCTCCAACGCAAGAGTTTTTTAACATGTAAATTATTAGCAACGAAATAAAAATCTTTAGGGATGGCAGAGGCACCGGCAATCACATTGAATACGATATACCATTGGGCACCCAGGGCCAGTAAAGGGGCAGTCCAAATTTCTGGGTTTAAATTATAATGAATGATGGCATAAATGGCCACGGGATATAATAAATTAGCGGGGAAAGCCGCTCCAATTTGTACCAAAGGTTGAGCCCAAGGCAACCATTTGGGACGCTGCCCGATAAAAACCCCGATGGGGATCCAAATCACACTACAAATAATGAGAATGGCTACAATACGCAACCAAGTCAATAAGCCTAACCACAGGGCTTCACGCACTTCAAAAAGTTGCAGCGAGCGTACCCAGTGATAAGTGGTCATTAAAAACAATAATACACAACATCCCAAAATCAGCCACAGCAATTTCAATGCGATAGAAGGAAGGAATGTATGAGACGGAGTGAGGTTTCTAGACTTTCCCCAGGATTTAGGAAAACGTAACCAATGCGGTGGCCATTGAGAAAGATAACGATACAATTCACTTTTCTTTAAGGCTTCAAGTAACCATGAAGAAGTCGCGGCATCGGCATCTTGTGCATGGAAGCGCGAAGACCAACTGACCAAGGGTCGAAAGATCAATTGATCATACACCAAAATAATGGCCAACATGGTGAAAATGGCATTCCAAATGGCAGTGACATTGGATTGTTGAATGGCTAAGGCAATATAAGAACCAATACCCGGCAGATGCACATTCACTCCCGCTACAGAAATGGCTTCTGAAGCCACTACAAAAAACCAGCTCCCAGACATGGACATCATGGTATTCCATAATAAAGCGGGCATCGCATAAGGAATTTCAATGCGCCAAAATTTTTTCCATGCACTCAACCCCAACATGCGAGATACTTCTTTATATTCATCTGGTAAGGTGATCAAGCTTTGATATAAGCTAAACGTCATGTTCCAAGCCTGTCCCGTGAAGATTGCAAAAATAGCTGCACACTCCGGACCCAATTGACGATGCGGAAACAAGTGAATAAAACCCACTACGGCCACGGATAAAAAACCCAATACGGGTACCGCTTGCAGAATATCTAAGAGAGGAATAATTAACCGACCCATCATCTCATTTTTCGCAGCCAGTGTTCCCACCGTTAACGTAAATAATAACGATAAGCCCAAAGCAATAAATAAACGTGCCGTGGTATATAACGCATAATTCGGCAGTAATTTTGAGGACAAAGAAATACTCTGGTGTGGCCCATCTAAATAGAAAGGCAATTGTGTTTGCCGGGCAAACCACACAAAAGTGGTGATGCACCCAATCAATAATAAAATTGCGAAAAGATCCCAAATCGTTAGTCGTTTAATCGTTAAACGAACAGATTGATCATAGGTGTTCATGCATTCGCTTTTTTACGCTTTTTGGGTAAATACAAGTCTGTGATGCTGCCTTCAAATACTTCTGTGGCCATTGCAATGGTTTCAGTCAGTGTTGGATGTGGATGAATGGTCAGAGAAATATCTTCTGCTTTGCAACCCATTTCAATAGCTAGGCCCACTTCACCGATGAGATCACCGGCATGCACCCCAACGATGCCGCCACCAATGATGCGATGCGTGCTGGGATCAAATAATAATTTCGTGATCCCTTCTGCACGCTCCATACTCAACGCGCGACCACTCGCTGCCCAAGGGAAAGCACCCACCTCATAAGGAATACCTTCGGCTTTGGCTTGCGTTTCCGTCACACCCACCCATGCGATTTCTGGATTGGTGTAGGCGACAGAAGGAATGACCATCGGCACAAAATCATGCTTGAGACCGGCGATGACTTCTGCAGCTACGCGGCCTTCTGGAATGGCTTTGTGCGCCAACATCGGATTACCCACGACATCACCAATCGCAAAAATGTGGCGCACATTCGTTTGCATCTGCCGATTCACAGGAATGAACCCGCGTTCATCTACATGCACTCCAGCAGCCGAGGCTTGGATTTGATCGCCATTGGGACGACGTCCCACTGCCACCAATACCCAGTCAAATACCTCCGGTTTCTTCGGCGCCTTTTCACCACTCATGGAGACAGCAAGGCCTTTTTTAGTGGCCTCTACGGCGTTGACTTGAGTGTTTAACCATAAATTCTCTAAACGAGAAGAAAGACGCTTTGTCAGTGGTTGCACGATATCGCGATCGGCACCTGGAATAATACCATCAGACAATTCTACCACAGAAACTTTCATGCCAAGCGCTTGATAGACAGTTGCCATTTCCATACCGATGATTCCACCACCGATGACCAACATGCGCCCTTCTTTTGAGGGCAATTCTAAGGCACCTGTGGAGTCGAAAATCCGTGGATCTTCAGGAATGAAAGGCAAATTCACCACACGAGAACCCACCGCAATAATGGCGGAGTCAAAATACATGGCAGAGGATTGGTCACCATGTTGAATGAGGACCTCATTCGGACCCTTAAACGTGGCACGGCCTTTGAGCACTTTTACTTTGCGCTGTTTGGCCAATCCCGATAATCCTTGAGTGAGTTTGCCAATGACACTGTTTTTCCAAGAACGCAGGGCATCTAAATCGATATCAGGTTTTGAAAACTTCACCCCAATGCTACCCATGTGCGAGGCTTCTTCTAAAATGGCTGCCGTGTGCAGCAATGCCTTAGACGGAATACAACCCACATTCAAGCACACGCCTCCGAGCGTGTCATGCTCCTCAATTAAAGTCACTTCAAATCTATCCTCAGAGAGATCTGCTAGACGAAATGCTGCAGTATATCCCCCAGGTCCACTCCCAATCACAATGACTTGTTTTTTACTCATGACGATGACTCCACATTTGAATCTAACCAAGATAAGCTCAGTTGCTGCGAAAGCGCTTGTGTGAATCGACAAGCTTGCGCACCATCAATGACACGATGATCATAAGACAATGCCAACGGCAGCATTCGACGAGGCACCCACTGCCCTTCTCGATACAAAGGTTCAATGGCGGCTCGAGAAAGCCCTAGAATAGCCACTTCAGGGGCATTGATGATGGGAGTAAAGGCGCTACCACCAATCCCTCCTAAACTGGAGATGGTGAAGGTTCCTCCCTGCATATCTTTAGGCGTGAGCTGACCCTCTCTGGCTTTTTTGCTTAAAGTGCCCATTTCTTTGGCCAAAGTGAGCACGTCTTTTTGATCCACATCACGCAACACAGGCACCACTAACCCCTGTGGCGTGTCGACCGCAATCCCAATATGATAATAACGACGAAGAATTAATGAATGCCCATCTTCACTTAATGCCGCATTGAATTCTGGAAAGCGTTTGAGTGTGCGCACCAGGGCCGGCAAAATTAAGGCCAATACGGTCAAGGCAATGCCTTGAGATTTTGCATGCGCACGATGATGCTGGCGAAAGGCTTCTAATTCAGTGATGTCTGCTTTGTCGAATTGAGTAACATGGGGAATGCGCACCCAGTTGCGATGCAAATTCGCGGCAGTGGCTCTTTTGATTTTATTTAAAGGCACCGATTCGACGGGGCCAAATTCTGAAAAATCCACTGAAGGCCAGGGCAGTAAATCAAAGCCCATAGCGCCTGTACCTCGCCCTTGTTGATTTACCATGGCCAGGATATCACTGGTGGTGATGCGACCACGACGCCCTGTACCCTGAATGTGCGTAAGATCGATATTCAACTCTCGAGATAACCGTCTCACTGCAGGGCTGGCCACCACCCCATTCGTGCGCACTGGCGCAGGAGTAGGTGCAGGAGCAGACGACGTGATTACTGTTACAGCCTCCTCCTCTTTTAGGGGCGCCTTCGCTTTGACAGGTTCAGCGACGCCTTCTAAGTCTAAGATGACATCTCCTTGTTTGACCTTATCGCCCACTTTCACATGTATGGCTTTAACTTTCCCCGCTTTTGCAGCTGGCACTTCCATACTGGCTTTTTCTGTTTCTAAGGTGAGGATGGATTGCTCTTCTTGGATATCGTCGCCAGGCTGGACCAATACTTCAATCACATCCACCGGGCTGGTGGTGCCAATGTCTGGAATGCTAAGGGTTTCTGACATAATCGCTCCTAAACAGTCGTGGGGTTGGGTTTGTTGACATCGATTTGGTAATGCATCCTGGCTTTATCCAACACTTTTTTTGAAATTTTATTTGCAACGTATAGTCGGTATAACGTGGTATAAGCAATCATATTTGCATCCACTTCAAAGAAATAACGCAGCGCTGCACGGGTATCACTGCGTCCAAAGCCATCCGTGCCTAGCGTGGTGTAGTCTCCTGGCACAAAGGGACGAATAGGCTCCATGTGCACACGCATATAATCTGAAACAGCAATGACAGGGCCTTCATGCGGCGCTAAACAGTCTCCGACATAGGTATTAAACGGCCATTCACCTGCTAGACGAGCGGCGCGCTCTTTGGCCTGTCCTTCTCTGGCCAACTCTGAAAAACTGGTTACACTCCAGACATTCACGGCTACGTCAAAATCTTTTTTCAAGGATAGGGCCGCTTCTCTGGCCACCGGCAATAGGGTTCCAGAAGCCAGCAATTGTGCACTGGCTTTGTCAGATTCTTCGAATAAATACATTCCGGAAATAATGCCGGATTCCACACCTTTGGGCATGGGGGGTTGAATGTAATTTTCATTCATCACGGTTAAGTAAAAGTAGACATTTTCTTTTTGGGTGACCATGCGCTCTAAGCCATGATGTAGCAATACCGCCAACTCATATCCATACGCGGGATCATAACTTACACAATTGGGAATGGTGGCAGCAAGGACATGACTATGACCATCTTGGTGCTGTAGACCTTCTCCCGCCAATGTGGTTCGACCTGCAGTTGCACCCAGTAAAAATCCTCGGGCTTGCATGTCTCCTGCCGCCCAAGCCAAATCACCAATGCGCTGAAAACCAAACATGGAATAGTAAATATAAAAAGGAATGAGGGTGCATTGAGAATGACTATAAGCGGTGGCTGCAGAAATCCAAGAACAAAAGGCCCCGGCCTCATTTAAGCCTTCCTGAAGCAGTTGACCATCACGGGCCTCTTTGTAATACATGACCTGCTCTTTATCAACCGGCACATATTGCTGACCAAAAGGGGCATAAATACCAATTTGTCGGAATAAGCCTTCCATCCCAAAGGTGCGCGCTTCATCAGGAACAATGGGCACCAAACGTGGGCCAATGCTCTTATCTTTGAGGGCAATAGAGAGAAAACGAACAAACGCCATGGTGGTGGAAATTTCACGATCTCCACTGCCTTCTAGCAAAGGTTTAAACGCCTGCAGTGAGGGTACCGTTAATGTATCCGCTTCTGTAGAGCGGGCCGGAAAGGGACCGCCCAGGGCCTCTCTTTTGGATTGTAGATACTGAATTTCGGGGGAATCATCTGCTGGACGATAGAAGGAAAAACTTTCAACATGGGCATCGTCTACGGGAATATTAAAGCGATCTCGATAGGCTTTGATTTGCTCCAAAGTCATTTTTTTCTGTTGGTGCGTGATATTCTGGCCTTCCCCCGCAGAAGATCCCATTCCAAAACCTTTTACGGTTTTGGCCAGAACCACCACCGGCTGGCCTTGATGTTGAACCGCTGCATGATAAGCCGCAAAGACTTTTTGTGCATCGAGGCCGCCTCGAGTGAGGTCCCAAATGTCCTCATCACTCCAATCGGCAACCATGGATTGCAAGATGGGATTAGCGCCGAAGAAATGTTCACGAATATATGCCCCATCTTTAGCGCGGTAATTTTGATATTCTCCATCGAGAACTTCATTCATTCGGGCTATCAATACATGGGCATCGGGATGAGCGAATAATTTATCCCATCCTCTACCCCAAATCACCTTGATGACATGCCAACCTGCACCGAGGAACATCCCCTCTAATTCTTGGATGATTTTTCCATTGCCGCGCACAGGGCCATCTAAGCGCTGCAGATTGCAATTGATCACAAAAATGAGATTATCGAGTTTTTCTCTGGACGCGACGGTGATGGCACCTAAGGATTCTGGCTCATCCATTTCTCCATCGCCACAAAAACACCACACATGACGATCGGCGGTGTCAGATAAACCGCGCTGATGCATATAACGCAAAAAGCGGGCCTGGTAGATGGCCTGAATAGGCCCCAGCCCCATAGAAACCGTAGCAAAAGACCAAATGTCTGGCATTAACCAAGGATGCGGATAAGACGATAAACCAGGCTGGTGAATTTCTTGTCGAAAATGGCTGAGTTGTTGTTCATCCAAACGACCCTCTAAGAATAAGCGCGCATACAATCCTGGAGAAGAATGCCCCTGAAAATAGACCAAATCTCCCCCATGTTTATGGTGGCGTTGATGAAAAAAATAATTGAGGCCGATTTCATAGAGCACAATGATGGAGGCATAAGTAGCAATGTGTCCACCCAGCTCTGGCGCTGCCTTGCCTGCTCTGAGCACCATCATCAGGGCATTCCAGCGCAATATGGCCAACAGGCGCCAGAACGTGTCTTCTTCATCTTTTGGAAAGTGGGATTCCTCATCAAGCGCAATGGTGTTGATGTAATCCGTGCACCAGGGAGTCAGCGTGCTGGTTAAGGTGCCCATTTGGCCAAGGAGCCCTTGGAGAATGTCGCGTGCTTGGGAATCGGCTTCTGCTCTGGAGAGGATATCCGACCAGGCTTCCATCCATTCTTGTTTTTCTTCAGTGAAGTCGTCACTCATGATTAGCATATCCTTCTTCATTTCTCGCGATTTCTTCGGCACTCGGTTCTTTCAATGCCCATAATGCCACAAAACTGATGACAAAGCTTGCAGGCAGTAATAAAAATGCATGAAAAAAAGCATGCATGTCATATTGATGATGCCGACTGGTGTAATCAAGAAACCACCCCGGTAGTGGCTGTAGGACAAAGCCACTACCGATGCAGCAAATTGAAATAACACTCACGGCACTCGCGGTGAGGGATTTAGGATTCAGTTCCATGATCCAAGGATAGCTCAATACCTGCGTGCTCGAGAGGAAACCGAGCAGAAAGAACCAGCCCATGTAAGTGGACAGGGGCCATTGGGGTCCGATCAATAAGGGCAGTGTCAAAAAAAAGGCCAGAATGTTCGCTATAAGCATGGGGAGGCGTCGTTGGTGGGAATAATCAGATAGCACCCCAATGCTGGGGGCGCCAATAATCATCCCAAGATAAATCATGCTGGTGACATAAGAGGCTTGGATGGGAGTAAAATGTGCAATGTGCTCGAGATATAAATCTCCCCACAGTGCGCCCAATAAATAAATGGGACCGACGTTTAAAAAAGCCGTTCCAATTCCTGCCAACCAGTTTTTTTGATTTAACAGGGCTATTTTCAACCCTCCCCAGGGACCCATGGAAAGGTGGTCGGCCAGTTCTTTTTTGCGAAGATGGCTGTAATCAGCGGGGTAATCATACACAAAGGCAAGAATAATACACCAAAAAACCAATCCCAATGTGGCGTTGATGGCAATAGCTGCTCTCCAACCAAATTGTTCGATAAGATAAGTGAGAGGGGTTTGTGCGACCATTCCACCCAGCATAGCTACGGTGACAATCAAGCCAGTAATCAGTGCCATGTGATTGGCGCGAAACCATCGAGAAGCCAGCCGAATGGTGCATAAAAAGCAGAATGCGCTGCCAATCCCTGTGAGAAAACGGTAGATTTGCGCCAAGAGGAGATCATGGGTTTGGGCGAATAAAAAGGTGCTGGTGACACAAAGTCCCAATGCAAGTAAGATGATTCGTCGTGTAGAAAAATGATCGAGCAGCCATCCTGCGGGAAAGAGAAAGATCACATTGGCGAGGAAATAAACAGCAGAAAGTTGCCCCAGTCCTGTGGCATGCAAATGAAAGGCATCCATGAGTTGATTGCCAATGGAGCCAAACATGGTCATTTGCACAAATTCATAGAAAAAGAATAAGGCGGCACTAAAAACAACGACCCAGGCACGGGTATTACGCAGGCTCATGAATGTTCCTTATCACGCAGCCTGATTGTGCAAAATATAGCCAGAGCGAGACCAATGGGAATGGTGAGCATACCGGCGCGAAAGTCTGGAGCACTGTACCATTTTAAGCCTTGGTGCCAAGTGCCTCCCCAATGGAAATCCATCACTAGGCTGGCGATGTTTTGAGACAAGGCTCCTCCGCCCACAACAATCGCTGAAATGAGACCCATGGCCGTACTTTGATAGCTCATGGGCGTGCATTCAGAAACCAAAGGATAGCCCAGCACTTGTGCGGCGGTTACAATCCCTAAAATGGTGAAGCCGAAGATCAACAAGGTAGATGAGGCATGTGAGCCATACCAGATGGCGATCATGATTACAGTGGCAATGATGGCACAGTATTGCATGAGAGGAACTCTGGTGCGTAGGTGATCGGATAAGGCACCGAGTAGAGGGGAGCCAATGATGGTTCCTAAAAATAGTGCAAACATGGCATTCATAGCCACCAATGGGGACGTGCCATAGACCCGTTGGAGGTAATCGTGTCCCCAGAGAGAGGCCATAATCATCAGGGGAAAATTCATGAGAGAGACATAAAGGCCAATTTTCCAGAGATCCCATCTAGAAAAAGCCGCCTTCAATTGTTCCATAAACGGCATGGTGGAGTGTTCATGATGGACCTCTTTGGGGGGATGAACGCAAAACCACAGTCCCATAAACACTAAGATCCCGAGCACGACATTCACGATGAGTACATTTTTAAAGCCAATATGACGCAACAACCAATAAAGTGGAGATTGAGCGACCAACCCGCCCATGAGTCCGATGGTGACGATAACACTAGAGACCCAGGCCAATCGTTGAGGGGGGAAATACATTGCAGCCACGCGCATCGATGCAATAAAGCAAAATGCATTGGCAGCTCCTTGCAGGAGACGGGAGCACATAAGCGCAGTAAAACTTTCTCCAAAGAGTAGGAGCAGTGCCCCGATGATGGCCAACAACATGTTGATCAGCACACAAGCTCGAATGGGAATGCGGTCCAAAAGCAACCCAGCGGGTAACAATAAAACAGCGTCGGCATAAAAAAAACTTGCTGCCAGCCATGCCAATCCTTGAGCATTGAGGTGCCATTTTTGTCGCAGTGGTTCGCTGAGTGCATGCACTAAGTTCATTTCCAGCAATTCGTAGAAAAAGAAAAAAGCCAACATGATGACTGCAGCCCATGCGGCCAATGGAAACGGAGGGGTTTTAGCACGGAGGTGTGTTTTCATGGGGTTATTGTAACATGATCTATTAAGGGTGCAAGTTGCTTGTCACCCCGCGTCTCATGTCACCCCCCGTCTCATGACACCCCGCGTCTCATGGGTGCGCCGCCCCCCCCCCCCCCGAAGCCGC
>CAYGKN010000008.1:27962-39681 GCA_964350565.1 uncultured Gammaproteobacteria bacterium | reverse complement strand
GAGAAAAAAAACGTATGAAAGTATTGTTTTAAATTATTTATTTCTTGAGCGCCTAGGGTTGAGTAAGTCTCGTATTGCTGATGCTCTCTATTTATGCATCCGACAGCAGAGATCCATGAAAGATGAAAAGAGTTTTGACTTGCATTTTTGTTCAGAACTCATTGAAAAACTAACTGGGAAAAGGGATGAATCTTTTTTTTCCATACCCATTGAGAGTAACGCAACGGCTGTTAATTCTATACATGCCACTTTGGAAATTGAAGATGCCATTGCTTCAAAATACTTTGAAAGCCTTACTTTTTCTGAACTGATATGGGTTGCAAAAAAAAATTATATTTTTAAAGAAGTTCTTCTTGAGTATCAGCATTCAAAAAACCCTGTCTCGAGACAGGATATTCCTGAACATTTTAATTATTTTTTAACAATGTTCTATAAACAATTGTCTTTTCATACTGAGTTGTTAAACGCTGTTTTTGAGCAATCTATCATCGATGATCAAGATCAAAGAACTCGTGCTCTAGCAGCTTATCAATATAATAAAAAAATATCAAATTATTTTAAGCACCATTCAGAATTCTTCCTGAAAAAGTTACAATTATGTAGCGATCAAACTTGGGTTTATCGATGCCATCAAATCTCTAAGTTATTCGCTGGGTTGGAGATTTTGGCAAGCGCTGGTTTGACTTATCTATTTAGTAATCATTTTCTGTTATTTATTGAAAAGACTTTTCGCTTTCAATTTGGTCAGCTGGATTTTCAATTGATGCTGCTTGTATTATGTTTCTTGAGTAGCTTGTCTATAGCGAGTTTTGTCTTTCCCAAAGCAGAAAAGGCATTAATGAAGCTTGGTGAAAAACTAGATGCAGTAGAAGAACTTGAGGGCTCAATTGCGACCTCGAAAATATCGATGGTTTACTCTATCACTACGTTATGTTTTTCTCTCTTCCTGGCAAGCGCTATGACTCTTGCTATTTCTCCTATTATTTATTTGATGGAGTACTATGCTGACATCGATTTTTCTTCTTTGTTTTCCATCATTGTCCTTTCGTCTATTGTTGTGGCATTAACCTATTTTTTATATCCAGCTGTAAAGAAATTTTTATTAAATTTCTGCAATGAGCATCAAGGCGCTTTATTTAAGGAATCAATAAACTGTTTTTTGACAATTTCAATTATTACTGCAGTGACTGTCGCCAATAAAACACTTGTTTACTATGCCTTTAAAAATTTACAATTTTTGCCTTCAGAGTGGCAAATTTTTTTGGGTTGGTTTTCAATTATCGTATCTGGGCTCTTGGCATATCCGTTATTATACCAGGGCATAAGTCAGCGATTGGATAATTTTTTTAATGGCGTTAGTTCATTTTTTAAATTCTCCGGCACAAGTCAAGAAAGATGTTTGTTTTTTTATGACGCTATGGCCACTTTCCTCTCCATCATATTTCTTGCTTTGCTTGGATTGACTGCCTCTCAACTTTTTCATCAACAAACCAACTCTGTTCAAGCATTAGTATGCGGTTCACTGGCTTTTGTAGGGTTTCTAGCTATATATTTTACTTATTATGGCATTGTGTTACCCAAAAAACGAATTCCTTTAAATTTAAAGAAGGAAGTGTCAGGCGTTATCTCAGATCTGAGCTCTTCTGATGAAGTCACTTCGATATTAAAAGTTCAGCGTGCAGGGATTCTTTTTGGGCATATCTTAAGCTTTAGCTCTGCCATACTTGCTATGGCTGCGGCACTCATCGGTATGGAGTACCTAGGGTGGCCCAAAGGAATAGTGATCCTATTGGGTTTTCTCAGTTGGATAGGAAAACTGGTTTTTTGTACTGATGATAATAAACAATGGGGAGATGTTGCTGTAAATTTATTTTACTTTCGTTCCTTAGCCAAACTCAATAAAAACCATCAGGAAGTACATGCTCGAGATTCGAGTGAACATCAATTAGCATCTCTTTCTCAATAAATCTTCCACAACCAGTATTTTAGTCTCGACTTTGGTGTCCTTTCGGCAAAGCTGTGTGACAAAGCATGCTGGGATAATTTAACCTAATTGTACCTATCATACGGAGCAGCACATGCAATTAGATGAAGTTCGCAGTCATTTTGAATCTTGGCGTTCGTTACTGACAGACTACAGCCGGACGCTCATATGCAAATCACTCCAGATATCGCATCAACAGTTCGCGCAGCGTTTCGGCTCTGGAGTAGAAACGGGCGACGATAAGTCATCAGGGCATTTTACCCAAGCCACTTTTCCGCCCATATCATCGACCCCTTGTGAGCTCACGTTACAGGGCGCCACCCGAACACTATCACTGAAAATGGCCAAAGTCGAGGTTTAGACACTTTAATCAAACCTATGTTATCCTAGGGGTTGATTCAGGTAAGGTGCTATTGTGGAAGAGATTGGTCAGATTAAGCCAGTTAATATTGAGCAAGAGTTAAAGCAGTCTTATCTTGATTATGCGATGAGCGTGATTGTAGGCAGAGCATTGCCTGA
Source organism: uncultured Gammaproteobacteria bacterium (assembly GCA_964350565.1). Classification (GTDB taxonomy): domain Bacteria; phylum Pseudomonadota; class Gammaproteobacteria; order CAYGKN01; family CAYGKN01; genus CAYGKN01. Next base: position 37,178 of record CAYGKN010000008.1, on the reverse strand, counting down.
TGTTCGGGATGGTCTTAAGCCTGTTCATAAGCGCATCTTGTATGCCATGCACAATTTGAGCAACGATTGGAATAGACCCTACAAAAAATCTGCTCGGGTGGTCGGGGATGTGATTGGTAAATACCATCCTCATGGTGATAGTCCAGTCTATGATGCCATTGTACGTATGGCTCAAGATTTTTCAATGCGTTACCCTTTGATTGATGGTCAGGGGAACTTTGGTTCTGTTGATGGTGATGCTCCTGCGGCCATGCGTTATACCGAAGTGCGAATGACCCGTTTATCGTCCTATTTGCTGGCTGATTTAGAAAAAGATACCGTGGATTTTTATCCCAACTACGATGGCAGTGAACAGATCCCTGAAGTGCTGCCTACACGAGTTCCGAATTTATTGGTCAATGGTTCCTCAGGAATTGCTGTGGGCATGGCGACCAATATCCCTCCCCATCATTTGGGGGAAGTGATTGACGCCGTATTGGCTTATATTGACAACCCAGAAATTAGTTTAGAGTTGCTGTTGGCGCTTCTGCCGGGTCCTGATTTCCCCACGGGTGGCGTGATTCAAGGTCGCTCAGGAATTATTAGTGCCTATGCCACAGGCCGCGGCAAGATCGATATTCGCGGGGTATTTGATATCGAAACCCATGGCAATCACGAGCAAATCATTATTACGGAATTGCCTTACCAGGTGAACAAAGCCCGTTTTGTTGAAAAAGTTGCGGAATTGGTGCGCGATAAACGTTTAGAAGGGATCAGTGGATTGCGTGATGAGTCCGATAAAGATGGCATGCGCGTGGTCATTGAACTCAAGCGTGGTGAGAATGCTCAACTGGTGGTGAATCATCTGTATGCGCACACTCAATTGCGCATGTCATTTGGTATTAACATGGTGGCTTTAGTCGATGGGCAGCCTCGTTGCTTGAGCTTAAAGCAGTTATTGGCAGAGTTTGTTCGTCATCGTCGTGAAGTAGTGGTGCGTCGTACACAGTTTGAATTGAAAAAAGCCTTAGAAAAAGCCCATTTATTGGCAGGTCTGGGTGTGGCCATTTCAAATGTCGATGAAATGATAGCGTTAATCAAAAGTTCTGAGTCTGCAAAAGTCGCTAAAGAAGCCTTAATGGGAAGAGGTTGGTCTACGGGGTTAGTAGCGAATATGCTGACTCGCGCAGCAGAGATGCCGGTATCTCTCTCCATTGGTGAGAATCGTGATGGATTATATTGGCTGAGTGAAGCGCAAACCCAAGCCATTTTAGATTTGAAATTACAGAGATTAACCGGGCTGGAACGAGAAAAGATTTTAAAAGATTTCTCTCAAATTCTGGAAGATATTTTAGGTTATCAAACAATTTTATCAAATGAGCCTGAATTATTATTTGTAATCCGTTCAGAGCTGAACGAGATCCGTGAATTGTTCACTAGCGAGCGCCGCACAATGATTGAAGATCATGGTGACGATATTCTTTATGAAGATTTGATTCAGGAAGAAGATTTGGTCATCACCCTTTCGCAACAAGGTTATGTGAAGAGTCAGCCATTGGCCGATTATCAAGCCCAGCATCGTGGAGGTAGAGGCAAGAGTGCGACACAGATTAAAACCGAAGATGTGGTGGCGCAATTGTGGGTGGTGCATTCACACGATAATTTATTGTGTTTCTCGAATTTAGGGCAAGTGTATCAATTAAAAACGTATCAAATTCCTTCCGGGAGTCGTGTTGCTCGTGGGCTGCCTTTTGTGAATGTGCTGCCCTTGTCTGAGGATGAGCATATACAGGGTATTATTCCGGTTCCAGAATTTGATCCCAATCGCTATGTGATTATGGCAACGGCAAATGCCACTATTAAGAAAGTGAGTTTATCGGCTTTTGCCAATACCCGACGTGCCGGTATCCGAGCATTGGAAATCACTGAAGGGGATAAACTCATCGGGGTGAGCTTGAGCAATGGGGAACAAGATATTTTCTTATTCAGCAGCAAAGGTCGAGCTATACGTTTTGCAGAGTCGGATCTCAGACCCATGGGACGCACTGCCAGAGGAGTGCGAGGCATGAAGCTTCCCCCTGATGGATCAGTGGTGGCGTTGGTGGTGTTGGAGTCCAAAGAATCTATGATTTTAACCGCCACAGAAAATGGTTATGGGAAATGTACCACGTCAGAAGAATATTCCCGTATTCGTCGCGGAGGTGGTGGCGTGATCTCCATACAGACCAATGAACGCAATGGTCCCGTGGTGGGGGCTCTAGAGGTCGATCCTGCTCGAGAAGTGATGTTGGTCAGAGGTAATGGCATCCTCATTCGCGTGCGTGTCTCTGAAATCGCTTGTGTAGGGCGCAATGCCCAAGGAGTGCGACTCATTCGCATTGAAGATGGTCGTTTGGTGAGTATAGAACGTTTACCCATTTCTGTAGAAGAGCCCGTAGAGGATGGAGAGAAGAGTGATAGAAGTTATTAACTTTTCTCCAGGTCCTGCGGCATTACCCAGGAAGGTGCTCTCTAGGCTAAAATCCTCGATTTGGGATTTTAAAGGCACTGGGGTGAGCGCTTTTGAAATCAGCCATCGCTCAACAGCGTTTGTAGACTTTTCTGAACGATTATTTGAGAAATTAAGAGCGGCACTGGCGGTGCCTTCTGATTATGCCGTTTTACTCATGCCAGGGGCAGCGCGCCTTCAATTCTCTGCTTTGGTTTGGAATTTGGATGGGAGTTCCCAAGCGGCGTATTTAGATACGGGCTTTTGGTCTCGCCTGGCAGGTCGTGAGGCAGAAAAATACACCACTGTGCATTGGGTCTGCCAGCCGCCAGAGGGAGATCTTTCACGATTGCCGATGCAATGGGATTGGCCATCTTTTCCGTGTGCCTATATCCACTATACCGATAATGAAACCATCGAGGGCGTAGAGTTTAAACACTTGCCTCTTAAGCCCGCCGACTGTGATGCTCCTTTTGTGTGTGATATGACCTCAAGCTTAATGGGAAAGAGTATCCATGTCAGTGATTATGGCATGATCTACGCGGGATTACAGAAAAATTTAGGCATTGCGGGAGCAACTTTGGTGATTGTTAAAAGAAGCTTGCTTCAGTCTCAAAAAATATTGCCTTTGGGGCTGGATTATCGGTTGGCTGATGAGCATAGCTCCTTGCATGTGACCCCCAGCACCATTGCTTGGGTGGTGTTGGATCACATTCTAGATTTTATCGAGGAAGAGGGTGGAGTCGCTGCTATGCAAAACCGTAATAATAAAAAGGCGCAACTGGTTTATGAATGCATTGCAGATCACTCTCATTGCTATCAATTAATGGTTGATCCTGCGGTCGCTTCTCGTTTTAACATTCCATTTCATATCCCTTCTCCGGATCGGGAGAAAGATTTTCTTCAACAAGCCGAGCAGCGAGGGTTGTGTTTTTTGAAAGGGCATAAAATAGCCGGTGGTATTCGCGTGAGTTTATACAATGGTATTGATGAACCCCAGACCATGAAATTGGTTCAGTTTATGCACGCATATGCCAAGGGCAGCGCATGAGCATTATCCCTGTAATTACTGTGGATGGGGCTAGTAGTTCTGGAAAAGGCACTTTGAGTCGATATTTATCAGGACACTTGGGTTGGCATTTCTTAGATAGTGGAGCGATTTATCGGGTCTTAGGATTGGCGGCCAAGAAGTGGGAGCTTGATTTAAATGATGCATCGGCGCTTGCTAATTTGGGGCGTTCTCTAGAGGTTACCTTTGATTGGGAGCGATCGGAGGGTGAAAAAATCACGTTGTTTGGAGAGTCTGTTGCCTCTCAAATCCGCAATGAAGCGGTGGGTCGTTTGGCTTCAGTGATTTCTCAGTACCCACAGGTGCGAGAAGCACTATTGGAGCGTCAGAGAGCATTTTGCCAACCGCCGGGATTGGTGGCAGATGGACGGGATATGGGTACGGTGGTATTCCCTGATGCCTCCTTGAAAATTTTTTTGCAAGCAAATCTACACGTTCGCGCAAAAAGACGCTATGAAGAGTTGAAGGCCAACGGCAATCATGCTAGCCTGAATAGCGTGCTTGCTGATTTACAGGCTAGGGACATTCGTGACACTGATCGCTTCACAGCGCCTTTGAGAACGGCTCCCGGAGCTTTTGTGATAGACACCACCGATAAAACCATCGATGAAGTGTATCAATTGGCTCTTGAGCAGGTGGCTCGGCAAGGCTGGATAAATTAGGCGTGCCCCCATGGGTGGGTGCATGAAGTGTTTTTTTAAGTTAGGTTTTTGTCATGTCTGAATCTTTTGCCCAATTATTTAATGAAAGTATTAAGCCCTTAGATACCAAAGATGGGGCCATTGTGGTTGCCCAAGTGCTGGGTATCGATGGTAATTACGTGATGGTCGATGCGGGTTTAAAATCCGAAGCCCTCATTCCCAGAGAAGAATTTCTGGATGAGAATGGTGAGTTGCACCTTGAAGTTGGGGATATGGTTGAAGTGGCATTGGATACCATCGAAGATGGTTTTGGTGAAACTCGACTCTCTAGAGAGCGTGCGCGTCGTGCCAAGACTTGGAAAATGTTAGAAGATGCTTATGAAGGGGGCAAAACGGTATTGGGGGTTATCAGTGGAGCGGTACGTGGCGGCTTTACGGTAGAGATTGATACCTTAAGAGGCTTTTTGCCGGGTTCTCAGATTGATGTACGTGCAGTGGATGTGGCGGATACCACCCAGCATGAATTTAAAGTGATTAAGTTGGCGCGAAAAAACAATAACATCGTGCTTTCCAGGCGCGCTGTTTTACATGAAGAAAATGGCGCCGATCGCCAGGCCTTATTAGAGCAGTTGGAAGAAGGATCTGAAGTTCCCGGTATTGTAAAAAATCTCACGGATTATGGGGCTTTTGTAGATTTAGGTGGAATCGATGGCCTATTGCATTTGGCGGATATGGCTTGGCGTCGTCCCAGCCATCCCAGCAATGTGGTGAAAGTGGGTGATAAAATTGATGTGAAGATTTTAAAGATTATCCGTTCTGAAAAAGATGACAGGGTGCGTATATCCCTAGGTCTGAAGCAAATGGGCAACGATCCTTGGATCGACATTGCCAGACGTTATCCCTTAAAATCTCGCTTGTTTGGTAAAGTGACCAGCGTGATGGATTATGGTTGTTTTGTAGAAATCGAAGATGGTATTGAGGGGTTGGTGCATGTCTCTGAGATGGATTGGACCAATCATCATGTGTTGCCGAGCAAAGTGGTCAAGTTGGGTGATGAAGTGGAGGTGATGGTCTTAGATATTGACGAAGACAGACGTCGCATTTCATTGGGTTTAAAGCAATGTGTGCAAAATCCTTGGGCGATATTCGCCAGTGCGCATAGCAAAGGTGAGCAAGTCACTGGTCGCATCAAATCCATTACGGATTTTGGTATCTTCATTGGCCTAGATGGTGGCATTGATGGTTTGGTCCATCTTTCTGATATTTCTTGGGATGAGTCTGGTGAAGAAGCCATTCGTCAATTTAAGAAAGGGGAAGAGGTCACGGCTGTGATTTTGTCGATTGATTCAGAAAGAGAGCGAATTTCATTGGGTGTGAAACAATTGAATGCGGATGAGTTTAGTATTTATATTCAAGAGCATCCTAAGGGTTCTGTAGTGACGGGTAAAGTCACTGCGGTTGAAGCCAAGCAAGCCACGATTGAATTGGCTGACGGAATCACTGGTATTTTAACCAAGCAAGAGTATGGTCCTGAGATGGTCGAAGATTTGAGTACTGCACTGAAAGTTGGTGATGAGATCGAAGCGAAAATCAGCAATGTAGATAGAAAAAATTCTCAGATTCAATTGTCCATTAAGGCGTTGCAAGCGCGCATGTTGGCAGAGGCTTCCAAGCAATTGCGGGATTCAGCGCCCACACATACTTTGGGAGATGCGCTTAAGCAGCAGATGGAAGATCAAGCCAATAATGAGGAGTGATCATCAAACCTCTAGGATAGGAAGGGCCTCTTATGGTATTGCTTAGTCGTTTGTTCGGTTCTAGGAATGATCGCATTCTTAGGAAATTAAAGGGCACGGTGGCACGCATCAATGCACTCTCTGAGGAGATGGCGGGGTTAAGTGATGCGCAATTGCGTGCGCAAACGGCGATTTTCCGTGAGCAATTGCAATCGGGGGGGGGCTTGGAAGCTGTATTGCCCAGTGCATTTGCAGCGGTTCGAGAAGCCAGTCATCGTGCTCTGGGGTTAAGGCACTATGATGAACAGTTGCTCGGAGCATTGATTTTGCATCAGGGGCGCATTGCAGAGATGCGCACAGGGGAAGGTAAAACGTTGGTGGCGACATTGGCGGTGTACTTGAATGCCCTGATGAATAAAGGCGTGCATGTGGTGACTGTCAATGATTATTTGGCACAGCGAGATGCCGACTGGATGGGTCCCATTTATGAAGCCTTAGGATTGAGTGTTGGGGTGATTGTTCAAGGCCTATCTCCAGACCGGCGTCGAGAGGCTTATGCTGCGGATGTGACTTATGGCACCAATAATGAATTTGGTTTTGACTATTTGCGCGACAATATGGTGTTTCGTGAGCAAGAACAGGTTCAACGTGGTTTGCACTTTGCGATTATTGATGAAGTCGATTCAATTTTAATTGATGAGGCGAGAACACCTTTAATTATCTCCGGGGTAGCTGAAGACAGTTCTGAATTGTATGTGGCGGTAAATCAGTTAATTCCTCGTCTCCAGCCTCAATTGACAGAAGAATTGGAAGAAGGTGGAGAGCCTGGAGATTATTTTATTGATGAGAAGGCCAAGCAAGTTTACCTCACCGATTTCGGTCATGAGAAGGTGGAGAATTGGTTAAGCGAAAAGGGCCTTTGGGAGCGCCATGAGGGGGCTTATCGTGCTTGGCATTTGACGTTGATGCATCATGTAATGGCGGCGTTAAGAGCGCATGCTTGCTATCAACGAGACATTGATTATATTGTCATTGACAAACAAGTGATGATTGTGGATGAGCATACGGGTAGAGTGATGGCGGGGCGTCGTTGGTCGGATGGATTGCATCAAGCCATTGAAGCCAAAGAGCGAGTCCCTATTCAGCCAGAGAGTCAGACCTTAGCTTCGATTACCTTCCAAAATTATTTTCGTCAGTATGAAAAGCTTTCTGGGATGACGGGGACAGCAGATACCGAAGCCTATGAGTTTCAAGAAATCTATGGTTTAGAAGTGGTGGTATTGCCCACCCATCGTCCTTGTATTCGTGAAGATTTACCGGATTTGGTGTATCTGGACCAAGCCGATAAATTTGCGGCCATTGTAGAAGAAGTGAAAGTGGCCAGAGAGCGAGGGCAGCCTGTATTACTCGGTACGGCATCGATAGAAATCTCTGAGCATCTCTCAGCGTTATTTAAAAAGCAAAAAGTACCGCATCAAGTGTTGAATGCGAAGTATCATGAGCAAGAGGCGCAGATCATTGCCCAGGCAGGTCGAGAAGGGGCGGTAACCATTGCTACGAACATGGCAGGCCGTGGAACCGACATTGTGTTGGGTGGTAGTTTAGAGTCGGATATTAAGGTATTGGGAGAACATGCGAGTGAATCAGCCATTGAAGCGGCCAAGGTGGCTTGGCATGTTGCGCATGAGAAGGTGGTGGCTGCAGGTGGATTGTATGTGATAGGTTCAGAGCGACACGAGTCGCGTCGGATTGATAATCAGTTGCGTGGTCGCAGTGGTCGTCAAGGCGATCCAGGCAGAACGCGTTTTTATTTATCTTTAGAAGATCATTTGCTTCGCATTTTTGCTTCAGAGCGGATTGCGATGATCATGTCTCGCTTTGGGATGCAATCTGGAGAGGCATTAGAATCTCGTTTATTGAGTAGAACCATTGAGAATGCGCAGCGCAAAGTTGAGGCGCATCATTTTGATATTCGAAAGCAATTGTTAGAGTATGATGATGTGGCCAATGAACAGCGTCATATTCTCTATCAAGAGCGTCAAGCGTTTTTGATGGAATCGGATTTTTCTGCGAGCATTAGTGGTTCGATTCAAAAATTTCTAGAGCAAGTCTTTGAGAGTTTTTGTCCAGAGGATGCTTTAATTGAGCATTGGGATTTGAAGGGAGCGCGTGCTGCCATCAAGGAAGTCACTCTTAAAGAATTTGATTTTCAGGCGATATTGCATAGAGAGTCCAACTGGGGGCTCTTGGAGTTAAAAAAACATACTTTGGAAGTTTTGATTCAAACTTATCAAGAGAAAATTTCAGAGCCGTCTGTGGAAGTCCGTCAGTTATTTGAAAAGACGATATTGTTGCAAAACCTAGATTGGTTGTGGAGAGATCATCTTTCCGCGATGGAGCATTTGCGTCAGAGTGTGCATTTGCGTGGATATGCGCAGAAAAATCCGAAGCAAGAATATAAACGTGAAGCTTTAGAGTTGTTTTATCATTTGTGGTCGAGTTTAGACACAGAAGTGACTCGAGCCATATTTCAAGTTCCTATTCAGTATGAGCTGGCAGACAATAATTCTTTAGAAGTTTTTAGTGAAGTGCATTATGCACACGGAGATGAGGAATCTGTTGAGGACGCTGCGATGAAAACTACCATTACGCAAGCTCCAAAGGTAGGCCGCAATGCGCCTTGTCCTTGTGGTTCTGGAAAGAAATACAAACACTGCCATGGGCAAGTGTGATATTGTTATTGGCATATACGTCAGACAATCGGGTTTTTTACTCACTCAGCGTCAACCCCATCAAAGTTTTGCGGGCCTTTATGAATTCCCTGGTGGAAAAGTTGAAGAAGGAGAATCTCCGATAGAGGCTTTAATTCGTGAATACCGAGAAGAGGTTGGCATTGAAGTGATAACACTGAGGCCCTGGTTGTCATGGGTATTGCCAACTGCATTAAAGGCCAGTGTATTTTGGGTTGAAAAGGCGTTGGGGAATCCCAGAAGTTGCGAGGGACAAGCGTTGGTGTATTGGAACAAATCAGAAATTTTTGAGCGTATAGAGATGCTGCTGCCGAGTAATCGGTGGTGGTTGGGTGCGCTGTAACAAGGTACTGTCATTCTCGCTCAAGCAAGATCCCCGCGAAAGCGGGGATCTTGCTTGAGTGGGAAAGATTCCCGTTTTCACGGGAATGACATTTTTCGTTATCCCTGCCACCTTGTCATCCCCGCCACCTTGTCATCCCCGCCACCTTGTCATCTCCGCCACCTTGTCATCCCCGCGAAAGCGGGGATCTTGCTTGAGTGGGAAAGATTC
>CAYGKN010000008.1:0-27862 GCA_964350565.1 uncultured Gammaproteobacteria bacterium | reverse complement strand
GCGGGGATCTTGCTTGAGTGGGAAAGATTCCCGTTTTCACGGGAATGACATTTTTAGAAAATGGTTTCCCAACCCCCTTACCCGCATATTTCTCCGCCACCTAGGCATTGATCTTCTTGATAAAACACAATGGATTGTCCATTCGTAATTGCACGCTGTGGAATTTCAAATTTCACATGCATTTTTTGTGAATCCATTGATTCAATTCGACAGGGGGTTGCTTCTTGTCGATAACGGATTTTGGCTTGACAATTTTTTTCAATGGGTTGGTGTAACCAATGTAAGTTTGTTACGTCGAGAGTGTTTTTATAGAGCAGGGGACTTTCTCCTTGATCAATCACCAGCACGTTATCTGCGAATCGTTTTTCGACCACATACCAAGGTGCTTCATCCGCATTTTTTTGACCGCCGATGTGTAATCCCTTGCGTTGACCGATGGTATAATACATCAACCCATCGTGTTCTCCCAGAGTGACTCCTTCTGGATTTTGAATGGGGCCTTTTTGAGTGGGGAGATATTGTTGAAGAAAATCTTTAAATGGGCGTTCACCGATGAAACAAATTCCTGTGCTATCTTTTTTATCGCTATTGGGCAATCCCAATTGCTTGGCCAGTGCACGGATATCGATTTTTTTCCAATCACCCAGTGGAAATAATGCTTTTTGTAAGGCTTGATGCTCGATGGCATAGAGAAAATAAGTTTGATCTTTGCTGGTATCTAATGCCGTGTGCAAAGTCACCTCTTCGCTGAGAGGCTGTTTGAGGCGTGCATAGTGTCCTGTGGCAATGGCATCGGCACCTAGGCTTTGAGCATATTGTAGCAAGGCTTTAAATTTAATTTCTCGGTTACAAAGAATATCAGGATTGGGGGTTTGGTTATTTTGGTAGGATTTGAGAAAGTGGGCGAATACGTGATCCCAATATTCTTGGGAAAAATTCACCACATGCAAGGGTATTTTTAGCATATTGGCAACGGCCATAGCATCTTTTAAGTCTTGCTCCTGGGGGCAGTATTCACTGTCAGGTTCTTCCCAATTTTTCATAAAAATGCCATGAACCTTAAAGCCCTGCTCTTGAAGCAAATGAGCAGCGACAGCGGAATCTACCCCCCCAGATAGACCGATAAAGATATTACGGATAGTAGATTGCGCTGATTTCATCTCCCGATGGTAACATATTTGACATAATTAGGGTATTTTTTGACGCAGTTCTAATGCCCGTTGCCAAGCCGCTTGAATCGCTTTCTCTACGCTGGCATCGAATCCTGATGTCTTTAGCACTTCTAGAGCAGCTTGTGTGGTGCCTTTGGGAGAAGTGACTTCTTCTCGCAGTCTAGAGAACGGGATTTGACGGGATTGCCAGAGCTCAAGGCTTCCTCTGAGTAACTGAGAGAGCATTTCAGGGAGTAACGCTGCTGGCAATCCAATCTGATTCCCTGCATGCTCTAGGGCCTCCATAAAGGCATAAATATAAGCGGGTCCACTTCCTATTAATGCGGTAAAGGCATCGATTTGGGTTTCTGTATTTAACCAAAATACTTTTCCTAAAGATTCCAGCATGCCGGTGAGTTCTGGGTGCTGAATGGGCGTATCACTCCATGCCCCAAGACAACCTTCTTGTATCAGTGCAGGCGTGTTTGGCATTAATCGAACAATCTGGCAAGAAGAGGGGATTTTGCTTTGAAGATGAGCCATAGAAATGCCTGCAGCGATGGATAAGCAGAGTGTACTGTGCATATAAGGCCAGTCTTCTTGAAAAAGTGCATGGATGGCTTGAGGTTTAACCGCCAAGACTACCCAGTCGCAATGCTCCCATAATTGTGCATTGTGAGCTACAAAAGTAGTCTTTGGAGGCATCAAAGACTTAGCGCGCTCAAGATGAGGATCGTGAGCAAAAAGTTGCACATGCGGAACTAAGCTCCATGCCTGTGCCATTGCTGAGCCCATGACGCCGGCGCCAATAAATCCGATCTTTAGCATAGGGAATCTCCTAGGTAGACCCCCGCTTTCGCGGGGGTGACACGCGCTCGCACAGCCCCAAACCTTTACTATACTATTTGAAAAGGGGACTGGGTATGGATATCACAGAATTATTGGCATTTAGTGTAAAAAATAAATCTTCAGACTTGCATTTGTCTGCAGGGATGCCTCCGATGATTCGGGTTGATGGAGATTTGCGCAAAATCAACTTGCCAGAATTTGAGCACAAAGTGGTTTTAGAGTTGATTTATGAAATCATGAATGACAAACAACGCAAAGAGTATGAAGAGAAATGGGAATGTGATTTCTCTTTTGAAGTTCCGCAATTGGCACGTTTTAGGGTAAATGCCTTTAATCATGAGCGAGGAGCTGGGGCCGTGTTTAGAACCATTCCTTCAGACATTTATAGTTTAGAGCAACTCAATGCCCCAGAAATATTCAAAAGCATTTCTTCTTATCCTCGCGGGTTGGTGTTAGTGACAGGACCTACTGGTTCTGGTAAAAGTACCACCTTGGCAGCGATGCTCAATTATATCAATCAAAATTATTATCATCATGTGCTGACCATCGAAGATCCGATCGAATTTGTGCATCGCAGTAACAAAAGCTTATTCAACCAAAGAGAAGTACATCGAGACACCCTAGGTTTTAATGAAGCATTGCGCTCTGCCTTGCGTGAAGATCCCGATGTTATTCTCATTGGAGAAATGCGGGATATTGAAACCATCCGTATGGCACTGACTGCTGCAGAAACAGGGCATTTGGTCTTTGGAACCTTGCACACCAGCTCTGCTGCCAAAACCATTAACCGGGTGATTGATGTGTTTCCTGCAGCGGAGAAAGCCATGGTGAGAACCATGTTATCGGAATCTCTGCAGGCGGTGATTTCTCAAACGTTATTGAAAAAAGCAGAAGGGGGACGCGTGGCTGCACAAGAAATTATGATTTGTAATGCGGCCATTCGTAATTTGATTCGAGAAGATAAAGTGGCCCAAATGTACTCTGCCATTCAGACGGGTTCTCAAGTGGGAATGATTACTTTGGATCAAAAACTTAGAGAATTGGTAGATCAGAAAGTCATTAATAAACAGACGGCTAGAAGTGCTGCAGTGCATAAAGATCAATTTAATTGATCTTGAAGAATCAGCTGCAATAGACGATTTTTAAAATCGACACGCGCTCCATGCCCAATAAACACATCGTCAAAGCCCAGGCATTGAACTTTCGTTGTGTTAGGCAGCTGAGAGAGATATTCGAGTACCGCACTGCCAGCACCTCCTGCACGGGAGCCATTTTCTAATGTGATTAGATGCTGATGTGTGGAAGCAATTTCGCGAAGCAGTGCTTCATCTAAGGGTTTGACTGAACGCATATTCACCACTGTGGCATGGAGTTCTTCGGCAATGGGCAGGATATCATACAACACATCCCCAAATGCCAGTAACGCAAGCTTTTCTCCTTGTTGGATAATTTTGGCTTTGCCAATAGAAAAATTTTCTGAGAGAGGAGGAAAGATTCCAGGCCCTGTGCCTCGAGGGTAACGCACCGCTGCAGGTCCAGGATGGGCATAAGCAGCATCTAGAGCCGCATAACATTCGGCTTCATTGGCAGGGGTTAAGATGATCATGTTCGGGATGCAACGCAGATAGGCAATATCAAAAGCCCCTTGATGGGTGGCGCCATCACCACCGACTAATCCTGCGCGATCAATGGCAAAAGTGACATCCAATTGTTGTAGGGCAATGTCATGAATGAGTTGATCATAAGCGCGTTGCAAAAACGTGGAGTAAATGGCTACAACTGGTTTTTGTCCTTGGCAAGCCATGCCTGCAGCCAGGGTTAAGGCATGCTGCTCAGCAATGCCCACATCAAAATAACGCTTTGGATAGGTGTTGGAAAATGTCACCAAATCAGAACCTTCTTTCATGGCAGGGGTGATCCCCAACAAACGCTCATCTTTTTGTGCAGTGTCTAGCATCCATTTTCCAAAAATATTGGAGTAGGTGGTTGAGGCTTTGTGAGAAGTGTTAGAGTTTAAAAAACCAGGTTTGACGGCATGATAGCCTACAGGATCGGCTTCAGCATCTTTGTGGCCTTTACCTTTTTGGGTGATGATGTGCAAAAGTTTTGGGCCTTCTACTTGCTTGAGTTTTTCTAGAATATCGATGAGTAGTCCCAGATCATGTCCAGGAATGGGACCGCAATAATCAAAGCCTAGAGATTCAAACAACATACCGGGTGTGAATAATCCTTTAAATTGTTGCTCCATGTGTTTGGCAAACGATCGCAGTTTGGGTTTATTCGATAACCAACGTTTAGAAGTTTCTCGTATGTGTCGATAAGAACCTCCAGCAACCCACTGACTCAAATAGCGAGATAATGCGCCTACATTATGAGAAATCGACATGCGATTGTCATTGAGAATGAGCAACACATTCGCTTTTTCGCCCGCAGCATGATTCATGGCTTCAAAAGCCATGCCACCGGTCATGGCCCCATCCCCAATAATGGCAATGGCAGTGTCTGGAACACCTTGATGACGTGCTGCCATACTCATGCCTAAAGCCGCACTAATCGAGGTGCTGGAATGACCTACCCCAAAGGCATCAAAAGGACTTTCTTCTCTCGAAGGAAAAGGGGCGAGGCCTCCTTGTTGGCGAATGCTTTTTAGGCGCGCTAAGCGGGCCGTGAGCATTTTATGTGGATAAGCCTGATGACCCACATCCCAAATTAAAGGGACGTTGGGTGTCTCAAACACATAATGCAGCGCCACCGTCAACTCCACCACCCCTAAATTGGCACCAAAATGTCCCCCGCAATCATTGAGTTGCCAACACAACTGATCACGAATTTCCTGACAGAGGGTGGTGAGTTGTTCTAGAGAATAGGTTTTGAGTAAGCCAAAATTATCTTGTAGGCTTTCAAGCAAAGGGGTCTCAGACATCAGTGTCCCTGGGTTCAATTACCGTTAAATGCAGCCATTTTCCGGCAAAAAACGCTTTGATGTGCGGAAGAGCATCTAACACTTGGTCCACAATTTTTTTCTGTGCATAAACAATAACATGGAGGCGTTGTGGATGGTGCAGATATTGATCTTGAAAAGTTAAACTTTGTTGAGATAACCCAAATCGAAAATCAGATAAATTGCCTTCCATGACGGAAAAGTTTCCCACAGGATTATGAATGGCTTTATTTCCACTGCTGTAGAATTTTGGATCGGTTGCTGCAAAATAATAAGCACCATTGATCCAAAGTCCCACATGCACAGGACCTTGGAAAATGGCGGAGAGTATCTCACCATGGGGATCTTGCTGTGGAACATAGGAATGCAAAAAACAACGACTGTCTAAATCTTGGTATTCAGTAAGCCAACGAGGGGCGATGATCAATGCTTGATGATCATTGAGACCCAGCTCTGGAATTAACTCTGCCCAATGTAGTGCACGGTAATGAGCAAGTGCTTTGGTGGGAAGACGTTGTTGATGGATGGGAAGAATATTTTTCAAGGCTTGATTGGCTTTTTTCAACCAAGGGGCATGGGGGTGAGTGGATGATTCAAAACATTGTTGAGTGGTATTGTGGACCACCGTGAAAAAGGTGGTTTTTTCTGGGATGTGTATCTCATGAGCGGTCGCGAGTGCAGCTCTTACTCTGGGATCATTCAGCAGGGCAGTGGCCACTAGGGCATTGAGTTCCCCGGCATGTGCTCCACAGGCTCCACATTCTAATAGTGAATGTACACTATTGTTCGTGGTGTGTGCACGGTGAGCGCATAATACCACTTGATGGGCAAAGTGTTTTAAGTCAATGAGCTTTAAAAAAGCAGCGGCCTGAGTGGCCAATACAGGAATGTCTTTATCTGGGAAAATTGGTAGCGACCAAGAAGTGGTGGATGGCGTGGTGCAAGCAATATTTCTTAAAAGCAGATACGGCAAAAACCATAGGCCTATCCATTCGAATAGTGCCAGCGGGGCTAGTAAATGTTTTTTTAAATTTTCAAAAAGGAGAGAGAGGTCGCGCCATTTAGATTTTCCGGAAGGTTTCTCAAAACGCACCTCCCAGTCTGGATTGACAATCGCAGGAGATTGCCAATACCAAGTCGTTTGATGGCCATCTTCACAGCGAGCATTAAAAATCATGCCAAAAAATCCAGCAGCACCGAAGGTTTCAACATTTAGATGTTTTTCTAGAGCACTTCTTGCTAGTGCTGAACGTGTGTCAATGCAAAATACCCATTGGGCTTCTATTGGTGCTCTTAATTTGGGGCCGTTTTTTTTGGAGAGTTTTTTTAAGAGTGCAGCTTGATCGGCTTGTTCATAAGCTGATTGCCAAATCAAACGACAACGCCATAGATTAAAGTGTCCTAATGCTTCACGTAGTTGATGTTGTTGCGTAGTGGCGAGTTCTGCACTTATTGCGGGAATGCTGTTAAGTGTTTTTAGCCAAGGGGCAGGATTCATGGGTTCCGTGGGTAGATAGGCTTGAGTGCTCAGATGTGGATATTGATCTTGACATAAAATATATTCTTGGCATAACCAAATGGCTATCCATTCTTGGGAATGAACATGAGGCATGCTGTTATCTGGGTGATTGGGGAAATGATGGAGCCAGTGCGTATGACTCATAATGCCCCATAAACTTTGGATGATTTCAATCAGATATTCTCGATGAATGCCTTCTGGAATACATAAGGCACTGAAGAAGTATTCAATAGCATCCAGGGCATTTTCACAATCGGGCCAATGTAATTTGGGGTATTGTTTTTTTTTGAGAGCATAAAAATGAGAAAAAAGAGGGCTTGGGGTTTGTGAAAACGTTTTTTTAATGGAAAAGACATATAATGCAAATCGCAAAATATGGTCTAAAACATCTTGATATAAATGCAGACGTCTTTGGGCACTCAGGCGGGCAGAGAGCAAATGATATGGACCATGCTGACCATCATCTGTCCAACGTTCATGCTGCTCTAAGGCATACATGGTGCGCTTTCTCGTGATGAAGGCTAGGAGTTGTTCTTCATGCTCTTTGGGAAGTTCCTCTGGAAAGTATTCCAATAGCGCTCGATGTACATTGTCTTTGGAAATTAAGCCGGCATTAAACAATTGATGGTAAAAATGAAAAGGTAGTCCTGCTTTAATAGGAAGATGTTTGGTGTAGCGTTCGCCACAGGCATAGAAAGATTCTTCAGTAAACTGATGCCAGGGATGCTGAGGAGCGCTGCTATACAATGGCCATCCCATGGGGAGCATGGCGAGGCATTCATCTAATAATTCAGAAAGGTTCATGCAAGGATCCTGAGCAGTGTGTGAGGGAAAAAGCTGTTATAAAAACTACATGCAATGATAGAGAGAAAAAAGAGATGTTCTTTATAGGAGAGATGGTGACGAATAGTCAATAGGGTATCAGGGTTAAAGACGTAATCTTGTAGAGTGTGCATCATGACAATCGCCAGCAAGACAAAGGTCGACAAAAAGAAGAGTAACATAGGGAGAGGCAATGGATTGATCATAAAATCTCGGATAAAGAAAAATTCACTGAAAAAGGTCGGGGTGCCCGGGATCCCCAGCAATAAAAAAATAAATACACATAAGTAAATGCTCGTGGTGGGTAAGCGATTTTCTTGAAGCGAGCGGTGATCCATGGGATCATAATATTGAAGACTCAGCCACAGGAGCGCCAGCAGAATGCCTCCCACATTCACGGCATGAAAAATGGCAAATTGATGAGTCAGTTGATGGGGAGAGAACAATCCAATATTGACATAAGCACATTGTGCCAGCAAAAGTAAAAGGATGACCTTGATTAAAGAGGGGGCACGATTCGCTGCCAGCAATAATATGGCATAAAGGCCTAAAAATAAACCCACAATACTGACATGATTGGGGACATGATGCCAGAAACGGATGGCATCAATGGTTACACTCAACAAAAAGAAAATTAGGATACAAAGTAATGTGCCTCTGAGCGGATATTCGACTTGTAGTATGGTGATAAGTCGATCTCCTGTATTTCGCATAGGAGCCAACAGATAACGACGATAAATCCGTTCAATGCTCAGGCGGTGCAAATGACGCCAGCAAACTTCCCGTGTAGGTAGATACGCTTGAAAAATCCAAGCCACACTGGCGGCTCCTGTCAGGGCAAATAGCAGGTGACGTTGCCAAGGGTACACCATGGGGGTTTTGGTGATTTGGGGAAGAAAATCGATGAGTTGTTCATAGCTATAAAAATAGGCACTGCCCATTAAAAAGAAGAGCAGTAACATTGGAATCGAAGAGAGGGGCGTATGGTTACTCAACGTGGTTAAAAGTGCATAAGTCAATAACCAGAACAATAGTGTGGTGAGCGGCAAATGTGAAGAACTGAATAAATTCAGGTTAGGAAAATATAGGGCATAACCCCACAAGGCTGCTAAGGCAACTATACTGGAGATCATAAAAATCACAATGCGTTTACCGATGGTAGGGATTTTTACAATGGGGGTGTGGATAGGGGTTTGGATTTGACCATTGGCTTGTAGAAAGAGTGTGGCCTTATAAAATCCGTGAGTAATGAGATGTAAGATCGCGGGAATAAAAAACCCCATGCCCACTTGCATGATCATATAGCCCATTTGACTGATGGTGGAATAAGCTAAATTTTTCTTAATATCTCCTTGTAAGAGGGCATTGGCACTCCCCAAGAGGGTGCTTACCAAACCAATTAGAAAAATCCCCTGCATCAAGGTGGGGGTGTGGATTAATGCATGGCTCAAGCGTGCCAATAGTACCCCACCGGCATTGATGATCCCTGCATGCATCAGTGCTGAAACGGGCGTGGGTGTAGCCAGTGTGTCGGGAAGCCACACATGAAATGGAAATTGAGCGGACTTGGTCATGACGCCGAGCATGACTAGGCCCAACACAATGGGGGCGATGGGGTCTAGGCGCAATGTTTCTGGAGAGCTGGCCAGCAGCGCAAATTCTGTGGTGCCATAATGATAAAAGGCCAAGACCACCCCGGTGAGGAAAGCCACTTCTCCGAGGCGATTCACAATAAATTTTTTCTTTGCTGCACGATTGGCTTGAGAGTCAAAGTGGTAATGGTTCAGTAGTCCATACAAACACAATCCACTGAGCTGCCATCCCAAAAAGGCGGTGAATAAATTTGCACTCGTGACGAAAATAAAAATGGCAGTGGTAATGAGTAGCAATAGGGAGATAAAGCGTTGCTGCTCTCTATCAAATTGTAGATAACGATAGGCATATTCATGAATAATAATACTTAAGAAAATGAGCACGCCCAACATGAGTTGAGAAAGAGAATCGAAAGTGAGATGAATTAAAAAATTAAAATGCGCTGTTGACAACAGTTGCCAACGTAAATCAATCACCGGATGAGCAGTGGCACATAGCCACAGATAATTCAGCGCCAGTGCAAAAAATAAATAGCGATAACCCGTTTTTACCCAAGAAAAGGTTTTCAGCCATAGACCACCTATCCCACTAAGAAGAAACAATCCAAAGATGATCGTTAACGACAGCATATAACTCCCATTATTTCTCCAAAAACGCTGCGAATCGGTGTACTGCCTTTTCTAGCGAATCCCAATCGGTTGCAAAAGAAATTCGAATATGATTTGGTGCACCAAAAGGGCTTCCAGGCACGGTGGCCACATTCGCTTCTAAAAGTGCTTGTGCAAATGCGATATCATCAGCAAAACCCAGAGATTCAATGGCACCCTGACAATCAATCAGCAAATAAAAGGCGCCTTGTGTCGCAGTGACTTTGCATCCGCGAAGGGGAGAGAGTAAGTTTATCAAGCGATCGTGGCGCGCTTTAAAGGTTTCTACCATATCTTGAATGTGTGCTTGAGGACCAGTTAAGGCGGCCAGTGCTGCATATTGAGCAATGCTACAAGGATTTGAGGTCGATTGAGACTGTAGGGTTTTCATAGCCCCAATCAGGGGTGCGGGTCCTGCAGCAAATCCAATGCGAAAGCCGGTCATACAATAGGCTTTGGAGACGCCATTGACCAACAGCGTGCGTTCTTGCAATTCTGGGGCGATGAGGAGTAAATGTGGAACTTCGCCCTCACCCCAATAGAGTTGTTCATAAATGTCATCACTGATAATGAGCACTTCGGGATGTGCTTTCAAAAGATTAGCCAACTGAGAGAGTACGGTTTGAGAGTAGACTTGACCAGAGGGGTTATTGGGGCTGTTGAGTACAATGGCCCGAGCCTTTGGCAAGGCTTTTTCCAGGGAAGTCAGATCCTGAAGAGACAGACATTGAGCGACACCTCCTGCGAGTTTCACCATATCGGGGTAAGAGACCCAATAGGGAGTCGGAATAATGACTTCATCACCAGGGTTGAGATAAGCCAGCATGGCATTGAACAGCGCTTGTTTTGCACCAGTGCTCACGATGATTTGATTCGATGCAAAATGTAGGTTTCTCTCTTGGTAGTACTGCGCTAGAGCGGCTTTCAGGGCAGGAATTCCATCAACGGGGGTGTATCGGGTATGATTATCCGCTAATGCCTGGCATGTAGCTTCTTTGATGTGCTCTGGAGTATTGAAATCAGGTTCTCCAACAGTGAGATCAATGACGTCTCGCCCTTCTTCACGTAGTGCCTTGGCTCTGGCACTCATGGCCATGGTGGCTGAAGGCGCGATTTGAGAGAGTCTGTCTGCCAGCATCATTCTGCATTCTCCTCAACAAAGGGCGGAACCCCAGTAATGTGATATCCATTATCAACATGAATAATTTCTCCGGTGATGCCACTAGCCCAATCAGAAGAGAGAAAGAGTGCCGTGTTGCCCACTTGCTCTAGCGTAGTGAGGCTGCGCATGGGTGCATGGGATTCATGGAAGTTGAGCATTTTTCTGAAAGATTTAATGCCAGAGGCAGCCAGCGTGCGAATCGGTCCTGCTGAAATGCCATTCACACGAATCCCTTTGGGGCCTAAACTTGCTGCCAAGTAGCGCACATTGGCTTCTAAGCTAGCTTTTGCTACCCCCATGGTATTGTAATTGGGAATGACGCGCTCTGCGCCTAAGTAGGTGAGTGTGAGAATATTGCCTCCTTCGGGCATCATCGGGGTCAATGCCTTTGCCAGTGCGGCCAGACTATAGCTGCTGATTTCATGGGCCAATAAGAATCCGGCACGGTTGACTTGGGTATGATAATCCCCTGTGAGTTGATCAGCAGGCGCAAAAGCTACAGAGTGAATCACCGTATCGATTTGAGGGGTGACTTCTGTCAATCCCCCTGGCAATGCCTGGATGTCTTCCTCTTTAGTTACATCCAAAGGCAAAAGCGTTAATGGATTAAATGCTGCAGCGAGCTTTTGAACGCGTTCTTTGAGGTTATCACTTTGATAGGTAAACGCCAGACGAGCCCCTTGAGCGTGTAAGGCCTTGGCAATGCCATAGGCAATGGAGCGATCGCTTAACAGGCCAACAATTATGGCAGTTTTGTTTTCGAGTAGCACGTATTTCCTCTGTATTCTAAGCACCAGAGACCATTCTAAGATAACACCTTGAAAAAAACCAGCACTTATGTGACAACCGTTGACTTTCTTTTTCTATAAAAAATAGTGAACCATAAGATTGCTTATTTTTTATCTTGCATTTTTTCTGCAATCTGTGTTATCCTCTAAAGCAAGCTTAGAATTGAAAGGTGTTTGAAGTGACATCGTATGATAGCATGCCGGAGAATACGGTCAATCGACAACCAGGCCAGATAAAGGCCACTACTTCTTTAGCACCCCGCAAAGAGGCAGCACTTAAAGAGATGAAGTTGACATTGTTGGTACCACCAGCAGAAGGGTTGGATGAAAAAGAAGTTCATTTATTGGTGGATTACGCATTTGTTCGATCGTTGACGGCAGGTGACGCTAAGAAAGCGCTCGAATACATTGAAATGGATAAAAGACGCTCTAAAGATGGCATCTTTCGCCCAAGCGTTTGCTTGACGGTATTTGAGGATAAGGAGGGTAATCGCCTTGGACCTCCCGTACAACTTCCTTGGTTTACTGATGATATCCAGAAAAGTTTTCTTGTGGCCTATTATTTCGATCACAAAGATCAAGAAGAAAGACCCAATGTCAACTTGGGAGTAGATGATGAAGGTTCGTTAGCGAATCCTAATGAGGCAGTTTATATGGTTTCTGGTCATCAACGAAATATTTATTCAGCGGATTGTGCTGGCCTTAATTGTTCTAACTTAAATCCAAAGGGAAAGGTTGATTCGATTCATGCTAAGCATTGGGCCACAAAATTTCGTTCTTTAGAAAGTTTTTTATTTAAGCAATATCAAATTGCTTTACGTGCGAAAGGGATGATATTCGATGGTTCGAGAACAGAAACTCTATGCTTGCTTTTACAACAGTGTCCAGAACTTATTGTAAATAAAAAATTTAATTTAACGAAAGCTAGTGACTATTTGAAAGAAAAAGGGTTAAAAGTTCCTCTAATGTATATGGAAGATCATGGGTTACTCTATAAGCCTTCCTATGATCCTCGAGTACTTTTTTCTTTAGGAAATTATACGGGAAATCACGCTGAACGGGAGCGTTTTTTTGAATTCCCCATTATGCCTGCGGCAGTTCGTTTAAGTCTTCTTCAGAAAATGGAAGAGTATAATTGTTCTGGTTCAAATATCAGTCAGGAATTTTTACAGCAAAAACTTCAAAGTGCTGGGAAGAAAAAATCAGGAAAAGCCAAAGAATACCCTCATGCGTATTTTGTGCGGGGGAAGTATGGTTTCTATTATAATCGTTACTCTGTTAGTATGAGTGAAAACGATATAAAACTCCTAGAGAATAAAAGTAAGCAGGGGCATCAAAAACAGTATTTCCAGGGTTTTTCGAATTTTGTCCAGAATGAGTGTTTGATGGTAGGTCCAGAAATCTACAAGCATTCAGCCATTATTTGCGATAAAGTGTCTGACATGAAAAGAGAAGGATTAAATAAACCGAGTTTTTCATATTATATGTTTGCTTCTCTACATGGAAACTCTCCATTGGTTTCAGAAGTGGGTGATAAATTAGCAAGCTCGATACCAGAAAAAATGAATGAAATTTTTCATGCTGATGGACTCAAACTAGAATTCTTGCCGTATTACAAAGAACGTTGTGGGATTCGTTTGGAAATGAGTAGCAATAACGAATCTGAAAAAATGGAACTGCTAAAAAAAGGCTCTTGTCTAATGCACTTTTTTAATCATCATTCTTATTTGTTGAGAAAACCACCGAGTATCGAACATATGCGAATAAATCCAAATGGTGAAAAAGACAATCGGATGAATCCTAAGAAATATTATTTAGAATTTCCTCTTGCTTGTTCTCCTCAGGTTTTTAATGAGGCCTTAGCTTCTTTTGAAGCAAAACCCGCTGCATTGGAATTGTGGGATCAGGAGGTCAGAGCGCATGGGTGGTTAGGAGAGTTTCAGCAAGATGAGAAGGAAGAGAAAATCACTTATGTACTTCCTAAAATTTTGAGAAAAGGGGTGCCTTTTGCTGAGTTTCTGATAATAAAAAGCTTATGGGTATCGTCTCAACATCCTTTCCCTGAAAAGGTGATTGAGTTTGATAGCAAAAAAGAGACATGGAGCATGCAATTACCTCCAGGAGTGTCTCTCGATGTTTTTCAGAATCATTTTAAAAATCAGACAGAGATCATTAAATCGATTCCGAAGCAACTAGATGCATACGCTAATGATTACAAAGCGTGGTCTGATTTCGGTGGACAGAAACAATTGAGTATTGATACGGTTCCACAAAATGTAGTCGCTTTCTGCCATTATAAAGACGAAAAAGGAACTCAGAAAATACTCGCGACAGAAACCAAATTTTTAGTCGGAGGATATTTAACGCCTTATGATGCTTGGTTTGATTTACAACATGGACCTTATAATTTACTGTCTCGTTGTGGTTTTAAGGTAGAGCGTATAGATCAGAAAATGCCCAGCTCGATTGCTCTCTTAAGAGCTGAAGCGGCTTTGAGACACTGTGTTGAAAAAGCAGGATGGTCGGTAGATGCTTTAGCAAAACTCAGTAAATCTCGTGGTGGATTTTTGATTAAAGTGGATTCGCACGAAAATTTTGATAACAAAATGAACCCACCGCTCAGGCAGGATATGATGCGCCTGTACTTGACACATACCTCGCCGGTAGAAATAGATATGGGTAGTGGCTTAACTGAAAATGAGCTAAATAGTCTATTGCTGTTTCCTGACGGCATTAAACCTCGTTTTATTGAACAAAAAGAGATTATCGGAGGTGAGGCTGTCCCGGACAATCAAAACATAGTAAGATATTTTTTATATATGCAGCCCCCTTTAACCCCGGAGGTCGAGTCTGTAGACGGAATATTTGTTAAATTTTCTTCTTCTTCTTCTTCTTCTTCACAAGAAGCAGCGAAGAAGCAATTACAAGCATTAAAAACAGCGAATAAGGAATTAGAAGCAGCGAAGCAGCAATTAGAAGAATTAGATGCAGAGAAGCAGCAATTACAAGAACAGATTAAGCAATTACAAGAACAGATTAAGCAATTACAAGCAGAGAAGCAGCAATTACAAGAACAGATTAAGCAATTACAAGAACAGATTAAGCAATTACAAACAGCGAATAAGCAATTACAACCACAGATTAAGCAATATTTACCGAATACAGCAAAGACTCATTCTTTTTGGCGACATCCAGTCAATCACCCCTGGTCAATGACAGTTTTGGGCGCTGGATCTGGAGTGGGTATTGGCTATGCATTGAATGCTTATTTAAATGTGACTTTGGATTTTGCTTTAATGGCGAGCATTAGTTTGGCGTTATTGCTGGTCGCTTTGATTTATATCTATGCTCAGTCACAGCTTTCAAATGCTAAACCACTTGCTAGATAGTGCATCCCCTAAAGAGATGCTATAGACTGGGTTCTTTAGAATAGGTTTTCCATTGTCACATTCTCGTCTACCCACATACAAAATCGGCTCTGGTGTGCCTGCACTCCCTGGGGTGCGTAATGTGATTGCCGTAGCCTCTGGTAAAGGAGGGGTGGGTAAATCCACAGTGGCGGCAAATTTGGCTATTTCTTTGGCCTCGGCGGGCTATCGCATTGGTTTGATGGATGCAGATGTTTATGGGCCGAGTGTGGGCGTGTTGTTTGATGCCAAAGCGCCGGCAGCCACACCTGATGGTAAACAATTATTGCCGCTGGCTCGTTTTGGTGTGCAAACCATGTCTATGGCGTATTTGGTTGATGAGAGTCAACCGATGATTTGGCGTGGGCCGATGGCGTCTAGGGCGTTGCTGCAATTGCTAGAGCAGACGCTGTGGGATGATCTCGATATTTTATTTTTAGACTTACCTCCGGGAACAGGGGATATTCAGTTATCTTTAGTTCAAAAAGTTCCCATTACCGCATCTATTGTGGTGACAACAGGACAAGGCTTGGCATTGACCGATGTCTCTAGGGCCCTTGAGATGTTTCATAAAGTCCGAGTGTCTATTCTAGGCTTGGTGAATAATATGAGTGCGATGACTTGTGGGCATTGCGAACAAGTCACGCGATTATTTCCCATGGAGCCTTTGTTGGCCTTGGCTCAAGAGCATCAATTGCCCATTTTATCAGAAATCCCCTTAGAACCCTGTATTTCCCAATCGGATCAAGCCATTTTGGGGTTAGATGCCGCACCAGAGGCATTGAAAACCATTTATCGAGATTGTGGAGCTGCCGTGCTGAAGCAATTAGAAACTTTGAGTGCCGATCGCTCTCGTCGTTTTCCTAAAATTATTGTTGAATAGGAGTAAATCATGAGTGTAAAACCTGATCATTGGATTGCTAAGCAAGCTTCCTTAGGGATGATTGACCCTTTTGAACCCACCCAGTTGCGCCAAAATGCCGGTAATGGAGTGATCTCTTACGGAAATTCCAGTTATGGCTATGATGTGCGCTGCGCACGAGAATTTAAAGTATTTACGAATATTCATTCCGCTATTGTGGATCCCAAAGCCTTCAATCAAGAAAGTTTTGTGGATATTGAAAGTGACGTTTGTATCATTCCTCCGAATTCATTTGCGCTAGCCAGAACAGTAGAGTATTTTCGTATTCCCCGAGATGTGCTGGTGATTTGTTTAGGAAAATCGACGTATGCACGTTGTGGGATTATTGTGAATGTCACACCACTGGAGCCAGAGTGGGAAGGACATGTGACCTTGGAATTTTCAAATACCACGCCACTGCCAGCCAAAATCTATGCCAATGAAGGCGTGGCACAAATGATTTTCTTACAAGCGTCAGAGACTTGTGAAGTTTCTTATCGAGATAGAAAGGGCAAGTACCAGGGTCAAAAAGGGGTCACCTTACCACAGCTATAAGATTAATCTTCGCTGGAATTGTCTTCGCGAAGAGGAACGCCTTGCTTTTTGGCTTCAATTAAGGCTTCACGTAACTCTTTTCCGGCTTTAAACTGCACACGATATTTAGGGCGAGTGATGATTTTTTCCCGCGTTTTGGGATTATAAGCATCTTTGGGCGGGATATACTTAACACTAAAACTTCCAAAGTCTCGAATTTCAATGCGTCGACCTTCAACAAGGGTTTTAGATTTCAGTTCAAAAATGTCATTGACTATTTCTTGCGCTTGCATTTCATTGAGTTCTGGATGTTTTTCTGCCAATGCGCGGGCCAGAGTTGAACGAATCATTACATTGCTCCTTGATTTTTATTTAATATAGTGTGAGGAATCACAATGTGCAAGACTTTTTCCTAACTTTTTGCTCAAAAATCAATAAGTAGGACAAAATTTTTCAACTCATCGCCTCCAACCCTCGTTTTGTCAATCTTTTTTGATTATAAAAAAAGTATGAGTATTTTTATCAATCACTTTGTTTTGTTTTTTATGCTTATTTTTGTTAATTTAAGCATCGCTTCGCCATTGGTTGAAGGTTGGCCTGCTATTTGGAAGCATCGTTTTCCAGAAACGGATTTTTTTAGCATTCAGCCGTGGAATGGAGAATTAACTGCTGAAGTCTCTCTGGTGCATTTGCCTCAAAACGATGGCATGTCTTTAGATGTAGTCTGGCGGTTTGGAATGAATCACGCGACATCAGCACGAGGCTGGTTTCTGTCCAGTGGAGTGTTTTTAGAAAAAGATTCCAGTGATCCTTTTGATTATCCGCGTTATCATTATCCGATTTTTGTGGATCCCAAAGGTCATGAGCATGTGTTATTTCCTGTCGGCGATCATTATTTGAGTGCTGATCGCTATTGGGCTTCTTTAAAAAAAGTCAACAATGGTTTTCAAGGAGAAGTGAGAAGTCCCGATGGAGTCTCCTATCGCATTGCCCCTATGAATCAAACATTCTCTCCATTGGTCGTGATCAGCAGTTTGCATGGGCAAGTGCGTTGGGAGTATCAATACGATTCAACAGGGCATTTAGAATCAATTCAAGATAAAAAAGGCCATGTGTTTAATTTTCATTACAATGCAGAAGGACAATTAAAAGAATTTTCTGATTTATTGCATCGTGTCTTTTCTTTTGAATATCGAGACGGGCGTTTTGTGGAGTTGCAGGCTCCTGGTGGGCAAGCATGGGTGTTTCAATATCTACCCCATACGACTTTATTGACAGACATTACCACTCCACGTGGATTGCATTTTCATTATCAGTATCGTTGTCATGAGGCTGGCAAAGATGCACAGTTCCGAGGAGATCGATTATCTTCCTGTTTTATTCAAGAGATCTTTCGCGATGGTGTGGGCTTGCCTAAAATGCATTGGCATTATCGCTATGAACGGGGAGCATGGCATGATCATTTTGACAAAAATTGGGGGCGTTCTAATTTTGGCACGAAAACCTGGGTAGAATCAGATGATCACATTTGGGAATTCACGTTTAATGGGGAAAGTAATCCCGCCTATTTTTTGGGGTTTTATCGCGGGCGAACGTTAGCCTGGGTTTTGTATCCGACTCCCACGTGGCGTTCACCGTTAATTCAGCAATTGAGATTATTGGACAGAAATCAAAAGACTTGGCTATCGATAGAAAATACGTGGGAAGGGCAACGTTTTAGTGATGCGCCGGTGGGATATCGTCATCATCGCATGGCCGCAAGCAATTGGCAGAATGTGGATGGAGTTTATCGACCCTTATTGAAGAATCAACGCATTTGTATTGAACAGGATTGTTATCAAAAGCATTGGAAATCTTTTGACAAATGGGGTTTTGCAAGGATGAGAGAAGAAATAGATCCCAAAGGCCGCAGTCGAATATTTGAAATGCAATATCATCATCAGTGTATGCCTTGGTGGATAGGGCATTGGAAATCGATTGCACTCAAAGGGGTTGGAATATTGCGATCACGAGAATTCAAAAACGCTCTAGTTAGCAAATGGGACGCTGAAAAAAAGCATTTGAGTTATCACTATGATGAAAATCAGTATTTATTGGAGACTCGAGACCGGTCCAATCATTCGACTCGATATCGTCACTGGGAATATGGACATCCGAGTATTGCAGAAGATGAATTGGGTGTTTTGAAGCAGGAGCAGTATGATGCCATGGGGCGTTTGATTTTTTTAAAAAAACCTTCGGGGCAGTGGGAGTATCGTTATAACGATCGGGATGAAATCACTCAAGTCTTAAAAAATAATCAGGTTCAAAAAATTTGTCGAGATTTGGGGTTGAGTCAAAGAGGTTGGGGGAGAGAATGTCATTCGGGAGAAAGTCTATTTAGAGAATGGAAAAATGCATTAGGATCAGTGCTTGAGAGTGAGTCAGTGCTAGGAGGAGAGCAGATCTCTCATATTCAAAATGATTATTACCAGAGTGGTGAGTGTATGGAGCGTCATGAAAATGGGAATGTGACAAAAAATCGTTACGATCTCTTGGGGCGATTACTGGAGAGAAAAGTGTGTATTCATCAGGGGCAAAATTGTCAATCTATACACTGGAATTATCAAGGTAGCCATAAAATTCAAGTGCAGCGTGGCGATTATCACATATCTTATGATTGGCAGCGTTTTGATCCCTTTTTAAAGGGAGAAATTAATCACATCAAAGACAATAGGGGATTATCGGTGGCGTTTACCTATGATCTCTTGGGACATGTGAAAGCTGTTGATCATCCGTTCTATCATGTGAAATATCAATATGACTTAGAAGGATATTTACATGAAAAAGAAGACAGTTATACGCATCACACGCATTGGTATTATGCAGAAAATGGTTGGAGAGAGAAATTAAAAAACGCTTTGGGTACGGTGACTTATCAAAGAGATATGCGTGGTCGGATTACTGGGGTGCATTATAGTGATGAAACTGCAGATGTGCATATTCATTATGATGAACAGTCTCGAATTCAAAAGTTTTGCCAAGGTTTGGTGTGCACTTCTTATGAATATAAAAATGACGCCATCCAAAGCATGGAGCAAGTGATAGGGAGCCATGTTTTAAAGGCGATTTGGGAGCGAAATGAACATGGACATTTGATTAAATTGCATTATCCGGATGGATGGGTGGTGGATTTTTCCCCGGATTTAAAAGGATTACCTCGACAGATTAACCGTGAAGTTTCAGATTTGTCATATGATGAGCGTCAACAATTAAAGCGATTATCTGTAGGCAATGCGCATATTGATTATTGCCATGATGCATGGGGACATTTGATTGACATTGATTGGAGAGATAAGCATTGGTCATGGCAGTATGATGAGCAGGGTTTGCTCTCTCGCTATGATAATCCTTTGCATCACTGGTTGTTGACGCATGAGAAACAGCGTATCCTTTCTGCAGAGAATGAACAGGGTGGGCGATGGACCTATCAATACGATAGCCTGGGTGCGAGATTAAATCCCACGGTAGAACATGACCCATTGGGTCGTGTGGTAACATTAAAGGATGTGAGATTTCAGTATGGTTTAGACAATGATCTCAAAGAGATTTCTGATCCTTCTCATCATTTATTTTTTTTGAGTAATGGGAATCATCAACGGGTGATGATGGATGATGATCATTCGCGCACCTATTGGTTTTACGATCCAGACGGAAAATTACTGTGTATGGAGACTCCAAAGCTTTGGGTGGATTTTGTTTATGTACAAGGAAAATTGCAATTGATTCGCCGTGTATCCAAAAGTACTCAGAAAGAGAGTTGGGAGTGGATCATTGACGATCAACAGGGGACACCGTTAGCAAGTATCGATATGCTACATGGTAAGCTTGTGCATCAGTGGGAGTATACCCCATTCGGAGAAACTTTGGGAGAGAAGCCGATGGTGTTGGGGTTTCATGGAAAGGTGTATGAGCCCATCAGTCAAACTTATGATTTTGGTGCAAGAGTCTATCATCCAGGCAGGGGAGAATTTTTATCGGTGGATCCTTTGCGAGCAGAGTTACAGATTCATAATCTATACCCTTATCAATTTGCCTGGAATGAACCTAACCTCTATAGCGATATTGCCGGATTGTACAGTTGGCCGGAATTTAGAAACGATGCTTCCTGGTATTTTAGCACGGGTTGGGATTCTGTCATGAGCGATGATTTAGGTAGTATTTTTCATCGCAGTTTTGAAGCGATGGGGCCTGAATTTTTTGAAATAGAATGGGTGAGTTACCGAATTTCAGAATGGATTATTGAGTGTCAGCATTTTTCCAGGGTGTTATCAGGGATCTTACAAGGGATCCAAACCCCATTCGACATGGCCAAGCAATCTTTACATTTCAAAGCGCTATTGGCCCGTTATTCCGTAGTGAATGGAGGGGCATTGTATCGTTTGGGCCGTTTAGGACATTCTGTTGCGGATGCTCCACAGTATTGGTCGAGGGAGTGGCCATTGAGTACGGGTTATATTGCTAAGCATGCTTTGCTGGGTGAGCAATTTGATTTTATTGAAATTGGACATTTAAAATATGGCGCTTCATTCATCACTAGAAATATTTCGCCTCTTGGACAGCAGCCTGGAGGTGGTCTTGAAGTGGTGGTGGCTCCTGGAGATGTGAGCTTGCAGTACTTTCATATGCTGAGTGAGAGAAAGTTTTAGTGCCTTTGTCATTCCTGTGATCCCCCTTGTCATTCCCACCTATGCGCTTTCCCGGGGATGACACGTTGTGCGGGAGTGACACGTTATTGCGGATGGCTACTTTTAACATGCTGAAGAATAAATGCTTCAAGGCGTCCATTATCATGAATATCTTTAATAGAATATTTAGGAATGTGTTGAGAAGGAATATGTGAAGCGGCGTAATCAAATTCCACCATGGGGTAGCGCAATCGTGTATGCCCGCTGGGTAGGCGGTATAGAGCTTCTTGACCATAGCGGGGTAATTTCCCTGTGGCCTGTCCTAAATGTATCAAGTGAATATACGCTTTTAGAAAACTCACGAAATGAATGCAAGCATCCTGGCAAGAGGGATCGGTAATTACATAAATCGGCGCTTGAATATTTAAGGCTTGTGATAAGGTGGGCGCATCAATGCTCTCTGTAGGGGCATATTTCCAGGTGGGTTGGTGTCTGCGCTGAGCTGCCTCTAGTTGTGATAATATCTGCTCATATTTTTTAACCTTAGGACTTTTCATACCATCACGTTGTCTGGCCATTGGAATGAGTTGTTGCTTCAATATGGATAGATTTCTGGTGCTGACTCTCCAGGTATGAATGGGATTTGCAATGTGATAACGCAGATTCATTTGCCACTGATCATGAAAAATCGCATCGATCAAAAACCAGGGAATATGCTGATCAGCACGGTTTCCTCTTAGATCCAGCACATAAAATTTGACCTTGGGGCGACGTTGGAAATAAGTTTGAATGGAATGCATCAGCGCTTGCGATTGCGTGTCTTGCTCGAGAAAAGAAGGCAATTCAATCCACACCCCTCCACCCGCTATAGGGAAAAGTCGAGTGGTTTTTTTAGCTGCCAATACTTTTTGTTTCAAAGCAATTCTTTTAGAATGAGAAATGGTTTGCCAACAGAGTCGGTAATACTGATGTCGTGTTCCTATTTGAAAATGACAATATGGCAAAGGATTTCTTTCCAATTGAGGGTAGTTCCAAAATAGATCAGGCGCATAGGTATTCCAATCTTGACCATGGTGGATATTTCCTTCGTAGCGAAAGACCTTTTCTTTCATGAGTAAGGGTAAAGCTGTGTTTTCACAGCTCAGAATTTTTGCATCCAAGGGAGGCAAATTGCAGGACGCATGTGGCTCGCGAAAGGATACAAAAAATTGACCATCTTGATGATTTACCAAAAAACCAGGCCATTGTACAGGGAGAGTGGTGCCCAGTGGATCGGTTTGCAAGCTCATTTCTGGAACTCCAAAACCATGAACGAAGAAGATCAAACGCCGTAGATAACTACTGGCAGTGTTATTGGCAGGTAGAATTTCCAGTGTTTCTTTTTTTCCTAAAGTGAGCCATTTTGTGTAGGGAGAACCTTCAGATAAGGCTGCAATAGAATCGTACTGAGCGACTTGAGCAATGGCGGCTTGATCATTCTCAAAAGCATTTTCCCAGACTTGCTTTTCTTTTTGACAGCCGAACGTCAATAAACATAAAAAAAATACTGTACTAAGACGCACCTTTACTCCCTATGGTCCGATGAAAGTCGTTATCCAGTAAAGTATGCAAACGGCTGCACGCACGACTCACTCCATGATGGTAAGTGTTTTGATGATACAATTCAAGCAAGGGAAGAGAGGATTGTATACATAAAGGACATTCTCGCTCATAGGCAATATCTATAAAATGAATAAAATTCAAAAGATTATCTTTTTTTTCCTGGGTGAAAGGTTTCAGATTGGTAATTACAAACAAGGTATGTGGCACAATCGTTTTTAAGTGCACAGATTTGCTCATTGGCGGGGTAAAAAACACATCGGCATTCAGCAATAGCGCATGTGGTGTGCTAGCCAACAGGGCTTGTCGGTATTCCCCAATAGCCATTTCAGTATTCCCCATGGGCCATTGTTGAGCATATTTCCAAAATACACGCATCACATCACCCCTTTGCAAGCTATGATGAGAAAAATGATGTTTTCCACGATAATCTTTCTCAGCAATCAACAAATTCACCATCAAATGCTTTTGAATCCAATCAATGGCCGGGAGAAAGGACTCTCGTTGCAATCCCTTTTCATAGAGATCTTCTGGCGGGGTGTTGCTATTTGTCCAAATCACAATGTTGTTTTTATGTAAGAGGCTGAGCATCCGATAGAGGATCATGGCATCGGCAATGTCATGGACAAGGAATTCATCCAGATAAAGAATCACCCGTCCGGAAAGCAATCCCATCAGTGTCTGTTCAATGCCAGCTTTAGGGTATCGATGTTGATGTTCATGGAATTGATGCATGAATTGATGAAAATGTGCACGATAGACGTATTTCTCCCCAATGCAGGCATGCAAAGCATCCATGATCACCGATTTTCCCTGTCCCGGAGGGCCAAACAAATAAATACCCTTTGGGGCTTTTTTAGGGCGATACCACTTGGCCTCTAACCATGCTCTACAGTCGAGGACATACTCCTCTAATTGCTGCAAGTAAGCCAATTGAATCTTATCTAAGAGCATACCCTGCTTTGCTACCCAATCGGCTAATTTTTTCAATGAATCTACGGTCAAGGATTTGACACTTTCAAACTTACTCACTACATATAATAAGTAAGGCAGCGATATTTTGCGAGTCCTTTTAAGGAGATGCCATACAGGGAGAGGAAAATGGCCAAAATTGGCAAAAAAAATGAATCCGAGGAAGGAGAAAAAAAAGAAGAGCCTCCAAAGGCTCCAGCCCGAGAACCAGATGAAAAATCAGAAGAAAAGAGCAGTGGTGGAAGTAAAAAAATGCTCATTATAGCCATTGCTGGATTTGGGTTGTTTGTATTGCTCAGCGCCGGCGGATTGCTGTATTGGATGATCTCTAGTGTACATACAGAAGCCTCTTCTGCTCATGCAGTGAGTGAATTGGTCGAAGGGGTTAAAACGCATACCCCAGTCACCCAGGAAGAGAAAAGCGAAGAGCAAAAAGAAAAAACGGATACTGATAAGCCTCAAGAAGCCATTTACTTAGAAATAGAACCTAATTTTGTCGTAAAATTGCGCTCAGAAGGGGAGAGAGCCATCTTTTTACAAGCGGGTGTGGCCATCGTGTCTAGAGACAATGAAGTGATTAAAGCGGCCAGAAAAAATATTCCATTGATTAAAAATGACTTGATTATTTATTATTCATCGATGAAACCCGATGAGATCCTCTCTATTGGGAGCAAAGATATTCTACAGCAAGGAAGCTTGAAAATTGTCAATCGAGTCTTAAAAAAATATGCTGATGCCAAAGAAGCTGAAGAAGTGATTTTTACCAGTTTTGTGGTGCAATAACTTATGAGTGATGATGTAGAAAATGAATTAGACGGTCTCTCTCAAGACGAGATTGATGCCCTGCTCAATGGAATCGAGGAAGAAAAACTGGAAGTTAATGATGATGAATTAGACATTAAAATTTATGATTTTGCAGCCCAAGAACGCATTGTTAGTGGGAGAATGTCTGGTTTATATGCAATTAATGAAAGATTTATTCGCAATTTCAGAACTAGTTTAATGAATTTATTGCGTCGATCAGTGGAAGTGAGTGTCATTGAAATTGTTACGGTAAAGTCCAATGAATATTTTTCTGAATTGATTATTCCAGCAAACATTAATTTATTAAGAATGAAACCCCTACATGGCACAGGCGTCTGTATTATCGATAATGATTTATTGTTTACTCTGGTGGACAGTTTATTCGGTGGAGAAGGAAAATTACCTAAGATAAAATTGGAGAAATCCGAATTTACGCAAATGGAAATGAGCATCTCAACAATGCTACTGAAGATGATTATTCAAGACTTTGAAAATGCATGGCATGCCATTTTTCCTGTAAAAATTGACATACAAGGGTTTGAAATGAATCCACAGTTGATAAATATCTCCTCTGCCAACGAAATGATTATTGTCAAACGTTTTAAAATTTCTCTAGATGGTGAGTCAGTTGGAAATATCAACGTTGGTCTCCCATATTCAATGATTGAACCCATCCGCACCACACTAGAAGCGGGGTCTCAAAGTGACACCGAAGAAATTAATGAATTATGGGCAACCTCTCTCAAAGAAGAAGTATTCGATGCGAAGTTGATACTCAGTGGCTCACTGGGTGAGACCAGCATTTCTTTTCGAAAAATGCTAGAGTTAAATGCCGGAGATGTTTTGCCTATTGAGATGTATCATCACATTACGCTGCTCGCTGGTGGCTTGCCTACCTTTAGGGCGAAATTTGGGATTTCGAATGGACATTGTGCCATTAAAATTATCGGTCGCGTGGATAGGAGTTAATAATGAGTCAAGAAGAAGGACAAACAGCAGAATTTGAAAATCTGAAGGAAGAACTGCATAAAGGAGAAGTTGAAGAGCGTTTAGATACCATCTTGGACATCAATGTCAGACTCTCTGTGGAAATTGGTCAAACTAAAATTTCTATTCGAAAGTTATTGCAATTAAACCAAGGATCCGTGGTTGAACTAGACCGTTTGGCTGGAGAGCCATTAGACATCAAAGTCAATGGCACTTTGGTGGCCAAAGGAGAAGTGGTGGTGATTCATGATAAATTCGGTATTCGATTAACTGATATCATCAGCACCGCCGACCGCATCGAAAAACTCAAATAGGAGAATGTCATGCTCAATTCCGAAATACTTCAGCAAGTCACTTGGTTTTTTGTCGGGTTTTTATTGATCGCCTTCTCGCTGGTGTTATTGAAGAAAAAAAATAAGAAATTTCACCCCAAAAACATGCATATCCTTCAATCGCTATCCTTAGGAGTTAAAGAGAAATTGGTTTTGGTGAAAATAGGGGATAAACAACTCTTGCTTGGGATTACCCCTGGGAAAATTACTTGCTTAGATACTTTCCATCGCACAGAAAGCTTTTCTGAGATGATCAAGCAGGAATGGCTTCATGAAAAACCTTAGTAAAATACTCTTCTTACTATGTATCACCGGCATGGCATTGCCCGGAGACTTTAACATTCCTGCATTTTCCATGCATCATCCCAATAGCCATACAACAGAGCTGAGCTTAAGCTTGCAAATCTTATTGGCAATGACCCTCTTGAGTGTCCTGCCCGCATTGCTCATGCTCATGACCTCCTTTACACGCATTATTATCGTTCTCTCTGTTCTCAGACAGGCCATTGGGATGCCGCAAACACCAACCAATCAAATTTTAGTTGGAATTGCCTTGTTTTTAAGCTTATACATCATGTATCCGGTGATGGAAGTTTCTTACCAAAAAGGCATTGCCCCTTATTATGAAAAAAAAATCACTTATCAACAGGCCACTCAAGAAGCACTCTCGCCTTTTAAAAAATTCATGTTAAAGCAAACACGCATTGATGATTTGGTGTTATTTTCTTCAATGGCTCATCAAAAAAAAGTTAAAAAAGAAGAATTGCCTATCCACATTGTAATCCCGGCATTCATCACCAGTGAACTAAAAACAGCATTTCAAATGGGGTTTATGATCTTCATTCCTTTTTTGGTGATCGATTTAGTGGTTGCCAGTGTGTTGATGGCTATGGGCATGATGATGTTATCTCCATTAGTGATCTCGCTTCCCTTTAAGATCATGCTCTTTGTTTTGGTGGATGGATGGGACTTGTTATTAAATTCTTTGGTCAACAGTTTTGGGGTAGTCTAGTGGAAGATATTTCTGTACTTAGAGATGCCATGTTTTTGGCCATGTTAATGGTGGGAGTGTTGGTTACTCCTGGATTGATTGTTGGATTATTGGTGGCCGTTTTTCAAGCAGCCACACAAATCAATGAAATGAGTCTGAGTTTTATCCCTCGATTGTTTATCACATTTATGACATTTATCCTTGCAGGGCCTTGGCTGCTCAAATTATTCGTGAGTTTTACGCAGCGATTATACGGATCGCTTCCAGATGTGATTTTCTAATTTCATGCCGACTTTTTTGCACGTTGAAAACTTGTCTTCCTTTGTCATGGGGTTTTCCTGTGTGCTTTCCAGAGTAAGTGGTTTCTGTGTTTCTGTGCCTTTATTGAGTGCAAAAATGCTTCCGATGTTTTTCCGGGTGCAATTGATAGTTACCTTATCGGTGTTTATTTTTTTTCAGAATCCGAATGCTTATTCATTAGATATGAACATTTATTGGTTGTTAAACTTAATGGTTCAATTTATTATTGGGGTATCTATTGGGCTTATCATTCAAATGATTATCGAGATCTTCATTTTCGGAGCTCAATTGATAGGCATGCAGGCAGGGTTGGGATTTGCTTCAGTCCTTGATCCACAAGTGGGAACCAGTTCTCCACTCTTGGGTCAAATTTATCTTCTGCTATCGATGTTTATTTTTTTGAGTTTAAATGGCCACTTAAAAATTATTGAATTTTTGAATGATACCTTTTCTTGGATGCCTAACATCCATCCTGTTCAGTGGCTGGAAATAGTCAAATTTTCAGGGAATATTTTTTCTATTGGCGTGTTGATGGCCTTGCCTGTTATTTCTGCATTGCTGATTTTGAATGTGGCATTTGCGATCATGACACGTTCAGCGCCTTCTCTGAATATTTTTAATATTGGATTTCCGATCACCATGATTTTCGGGTTGTTTTTAATTTACCTGAATTTACAGTACGAAAGTCAATTTATTCAAAATGGATTCTCAGAATTCATTTCCCAAATTGCCTTGAGTGTGGGAAGAATTCCCCATGGCTGAACAATCTTCCCAAGAACGTACTGAAGAGGCAACTCCAAAGAAAAAGAAAGAGGCCCGAGAAAAAGGGCAGGTTCTTCGCTCTAAAGAATTAATTACTGCCGCAGTCGTCATCTTAGGGATGTTCTCCTTATTTA